>CBDTYX010000024.1:0-13934 GCA_965364745.1 uncultured Desulfovibrionaceae bacterium
TGATTCAAATAGAGCGCAGCGTCGATCAGTTCGGTCCAGCCAAAGCCGACGAGGAACACCGCGGTCGCCAATCGATGATGCCACCCCAGGGCGATGGCAACACCAGCCGCGGCAACGACGAGCGGCAACAGGTACATGAGCGAACCGG
Organism: uncultured Desulfovibrionaceae bacterium; assembly: GCA_965364745.1. Classification (GTDB taxonomy): domain Bacteria; phylum Desulfobacterota; class Desulfovibrionia; order Desulfovibrionales; family Desulfovibrionaceae; genus JAVBRZ01. Next base: position 149 of record CBDTYX010000024.1, read on the forward strand.
GCAGCGGCCGCACCCAGTCGAACGGTGCATACGTCAGATGATGTTCGGGCGCCAGCCACAGCTGTTCGACCCAACCATTTGCGACGAAGCGAATCGAGCTGAACGTGATGAGGAGCCCGAATGCAATGCGGGCAAAGGCAACCGAATCTGCGCTGACGCTACCACCCGCCGCCACCCGCAAACCGCCAGGGCTTGCCAAGTGAGCGTCGGTGACGCCTAGGCGCTCAGGCGCCGGTGTCGCCGTCGGCATCACTGAATCCAATGGTGACGCCGAGCTTGCTCACGACATCGGTGGCAACGGTGACCTGAATGGCCTTGACCGGGCAGGCGCGCACGCAACGGTAGCAATCCTGGCAGTGGGCGGTTACGGTATAAATAATGCTTTGGCGGCCGCTATCGCCGGCCTGGCCTGTGTCTATGCCCATATTTCACCCCTGATCAACCAAGGGCCCCTTCAATTTCTTTTACGGCCATATCCAGGGTGCAGTGTTCGATAACCTTGCCGTTAATTTCAAGCACCGGGCCCTTTTTACAGGCTTTGCCGCAGAAGGATGCGGTGAATTCTGTGGATTCGGCCAGATTTTGCTCGCGGATATGTTCCATGAGGTTCATATACAGACTTTGCGCGCCGCGCAAGAAGCAACTGGTGCCGAAGCAGATTTTCAAAGACAGCTTTTTGTCGCCTTCGGGCCTGGTCAACACTATATCGTCCTGGGCAATGCGGTTGCGGTTGGCGTAGGTGGTGTGCAACAGGCGGTGCGCTTTTTCCGGGGTCAGGTCTTCATCATACAGTTTTTGGATATACGGGTTCTCGCCGGAGTTGTGCAAATGCATCATTTTGTCGTCGGCATACAGGCCTTTGGCGCGTTCGGCCGCGGTTTTTCGGCTGTGCGGGGTCAGGGGTTGTCCGCCGCCGTTGACGCAGCCGCCGCAACAGGCCATGACTTCAACAAGATCGTATTCTTCTTCGCCGCTTCTGATTTTATCAATGAGCTTGCGGGTATTGGCCAAGCCGCTGACCACGGCCAGCTTGAGTTTTCTGTCGCCGAGCTCCACTTCACTAACCAGAGTGCCGTAATTGCCGCGCAACTGCTTGAATTCCTCCGCCAGGCCGTGGCTTAGCTTGCTGCCGGCATAGCGCAGCACAGCCTCGCTCACGCCGCCCGAACTGCCGAAAATGACCCCGGCCCCGGTTTTAAAGCCGAAGGGCATGTCAAAGGAGCCCGGTTCCAGGTCTTCAAAACTGATGCCGCCTTCCTTGATCATTAAGGACAGCTCCATGGTGGTCAGCACATGATCCACGTCCTTGTTGCCGTCTACTCTAAATTCCGGGCGGTTGGCCTCAAATTTTTTAGCTGTGCAGGGCATGATGGAGACCACGACCAGATTTTCCCTGGGAATATTCAGGTCCGTGCACAGTTTTTCTTTGCATAGGGCGCCGAACATCTGCTGGGGCGAGCGGCAGGAGGAGAGGTTGCCCAACATATCCGGGTAGTATTGCTCGGCGAATTTGACCCAGGCCGGGCAGCAGGAGGTGAATTGAGGCAGGTTTTCATTACGGGCCAGGCGTTCCAGAAACTCGTTGCCTTCCTCAATAACGGTCAAGTCCGCGCCAAAGGAAGTATCGTAAACCCGGCTGAAGCCAAGCATGCGCAAGGCGGAAACAATCTGGCCGATGGCGATTTTGCCGGGGTCAAAGCCGAAGTATTCGCCCACGGCCACGCGCACGGCCGGGGCGATTTGCACCACCACGGTTTTGTCCGGATCGCCCAAGGCGGCCCAGACATCGTCGATATTATCCTTGGGGGTTAACGCGCCTACCGGGCAGACTTTCACGCATTGACCGCAATTGACGCACTCGACCTCGCCCAGGGGTTTGTTGAAACAAGCCACTACACGGGCTTCAGCGCCCCGCTCGGCAAAATCGAGTACGCCCACGGACTGCAATTCATTACACACCCGGACGCAGTCGCCGCAAAGCACACATTTGGAAGGGTCCCGGGTGATAGCCTCAGAAGACAGATCCTTTTCCACTTCGCGAACCATGGGCTTGAAGCGTACCCGGGTTATGCCCATACGCTTGGCCATGCGTTGCAATTGGCAGTCGCCGCTTTTGGGGCAAGTGGTGCAATTTTGGTCGTGGGCGGCCAACATGAGTTCAATAGTCATTTTGCGCATGGCCCTGATGTCTTTGCTGTTGGTGCGCACCACCATGCCGTTTTCAGCCGCGGTGGAGCAGGCCGGCACAATGCCCCGCCCCTCCACGTCGACCATGCACATGCGACAGGCGCCGTACACGCTGATTTCCGAGTGATAACAAAAAGTGGGCAGTTCAATGTTGGCCTTGCGGATAAGCTCCAGCAAGTTTTTTTCATTGCCCAGGGGGACGGACATGCCGTCGATGGTCGCGGTTTTGGTAATGAACATATACTTGGACCTGTTTGGTAATTATTTTATATCCTGGTCATGAGCCGGGCAGGCTTCGCAGCCGGGCTCCCGCTTCTCAGTTTAGCCAGTCTGAATATTTCATTATGCGGCACTGACAGCCTGGAATTTGCAGGCTGCCGCACAGGCGTCGCATTTGATGCATTTGGCCTGATCAATGGCGTAAGGGGCGTCCTTGCTGCCGCTGATGGCCCCGACCGGGCATTTTTTGGCGCACAGACTGCACCGCTTGCATTTATCGGCAATGATGGCGTATTTTTTAAAGGCTTCGCACTGGCCGGCCGGGCAGAGCCCGGAGTGCACATGGGCTTCGTATTCCTCGCGGAAGTAGCGCAGGGTGGACAGCACCGGGTTGGGCGCGGTCTTGCCCAGGCCGCACAGGGAGCCCAATTTGACCGTCCGGGCCAGTTCTTCAAGTAAAGGTATGGTTTCCGCCGTGCCCCGGCCCTCAATGATGTCTTCCAAAAGGGCCAGCATCTGGCGGGTGCCTTCACGGCAGAGCACGCACTTGCCGCAGGATTCGTTTTGGGTGAATTGCATGAAGAAGTGGGCGATTTTGACCATGCAGGTTTCCCGGTTCATGACCACCAGGCCTCCGGAGCCGACCATGGCCCCTACGGCCTGGAGATTTTCGTAATCCAGCGGCATATCCAGGTGCTCCAAGGTCAAACAGCCGCCGGAAGGCCCGCCGATCTGCACGGCTTTAAAGTCGGAGCCGTCCAACTCGCCGGCGTCATTTAAAACGCCGCCGCCGATGCCGTAGACGATTTCGCGCAAGGTTACGCCAAAAGGCACTTCAATGAGCCCGGTATTGGCCACGTGGCCCGTGAGAGCAAAGGTTTTGGAACCCTTGGACGAGGCCGTGCCGAGTCTGGCGTAATTTTCAGCGCCCAGGCGCAGGATATGGGGCACGGAGGCCAGGGTTTCCACATTGTTGATAACCGTTGGTTTGCCGAAGAGCCCTTTTTGGGCCGGGAAGGGCGGCTTGGGGTTGGGCATGCCGCGCCGGCCCTCAATAGAGGCGATGAGAGCGGTTTCTTCACCGCAGACAAACGCGCCCGCGCCTTCGGTAACTTCAATGGAAAAATCAAAACCGGAATTGAAGATATTTTGCCCCAGCAACCCTTTAGCTTCGGCGTCTTTTACGGCTTCCTTAAGGCGCTGCACGGCCAGAGGGTATTCCGTGCGCACGTAGATGCGTCCTTCACGGGCGCCCACGGCTTTGCCGGCTATAAGCATGCCCTCCAGCACGCTGTGCGGGGCGCCTTCCATGAGGCAGCGGTCCATAAACGCGCCGGGGTCGCCCTCATCGCCGTTGCAGATTACGTATTTAACATCACTTTTCTGCGTGCGGGTCAGGTCCCATTTGCGGCCGGTGGGAAAGCCGCCGCCGCCCCGGCCGCGCAGGCCGGAGTTTTGCATTTCCGCGCAGATCCCTTCCGCGGTCATCTCCAGAAGGGCCTTACGGGCCATGAAGTATCCGCCGTTGCTGATGTATTCATCAAGATCGCGGGCGTCCACGCTGCCGCAGGCCTTAAGCAGCATGCGGCTTTGTTTCGCGTAAAAAGGGATGTCGTCCCGGCGGGCTATAGGTTCGCCGTCGTCGGGCGCGGCGTAGAGCAAGCGGGGAACCAGCCGGCCGTTAATAATGGTTTCTTCGACAATTTCTTCCACATCTTCGGGCTGGACCTTGGTATACAAAATGCCCAGCGGTTCAATGGTCACCAGCGGGCCCATCTGGCAGAACCCCTGACACCCGCTGGCTGATAAAAGGTAATCAGCAGGCTCTTTTTTCAGGGAGACGGCAACGCTCAAGCCCCGCGAGGCAATAACTTCCAGGCAGCGATCATGAACGCGCATGGAGCCGCCGGCCAGACAGCCCGTGCCGGCGCAGATGATGATCCTGGTTTCATATTGGGCGACGGCCTCGTCAAAAATGCGCTTGTGTTCTTCCAGGCTTAAGGGTTCAGTCACGGCTGCTTTCCTTTGCCCTGACTTCAGCCGGGAGCGCGGCGGTTTTTTCAGGCGTCATGGCGCCGTGCACTTCGTCATTGACCACCACCACCGGGGCAAGGCCGCAGGCGCCGAGACAGGCCACGGTTTCCAGGGTAAACAGCATGTCGTCCGTGGTTTTTTTCTTGCCGCCGAGGCCGAGCTCCCGCTCCAGGGTTTTGATGATGGTTTGGGACTTTCTGACGTGACAGGCTGTGCCGTCGCAGACTTTGATCACGTATTTGCCTTTGGCCTCTAAGGTAAAGTGGGAATAAAACGTAGCCACCCCGTAGACACTGGAGGGCGAGATGCCCAGGGCGGTGGAGATGTAGGTCATAATTTCTTCAGGCAGATATTTATACTCTTCCTGAATCTCCTGCAGGATGGCGATGAGCTTGTGAGGTTTGCGTTCATATTTATCAAGCACTTGGCAGACCCGATCGAATTTGGCGGAAAAATCGGCGACCCCGCCGCCGGCTTTAGCGGTCGCGTCGGGGGGGACTGGCGCGACGGCGGCTGCAGAAGCGGCGGGACCGGCGAAATTGTGAGCAGTGTCAGGCATATGTTGTTTTCCTGGTTAGATAATTAGCGCAATGCGGTATTAATCCAAAAAATATTTCAAGTTTTCCATTCCAGGCGCAGTCAGTCGAGGCCGTGCGCGGCGAAGCTTTGGGCCAGCATTTGCGAGAGCACCACAAATGAGGCCACCATGCTTTCATTTTTAACCACGACCTTGCCGGGCACGCTTAAATTGGCCGAGGAAAAGTTCCAAATGGCGCGAATGCCGCCCGCGATCATAAGATCACAGATATTTTGCGCCTGGCTGCCGGGCACGGTGATGATCCCGATACGGATGTTCAAGCGGCGGCAGAGGTTGCCTATTTTATCCGGGCTGAGGATTTTTTTGCCGTTGATCTCCGTGCCGATAAGTTCGGGGTTGCTGTCAAACCCGGCCACAATGTTCAGGCCGCATTCCGCAAAATTGGCGTGGGACATGAGCGCCCGGCCCAGGTTCCCCGCGCCGGCCAGCACGGCGTCGGTCATGTTGTCGTAATTCAAGAACCGCTCGATATCGGTAATAAGATCGGCCAGCACATAGCCGGTTTTGGGTTTGCCGCCTCGGCTCACGCAGGCCAGGTCCTTGCGGACTTGCACCTGATTCAGTTCCAGAGCTTCAGCAATGGCTGTGGCCGAAATATTTGCTCCTCCTTCGGGGGCGAGCGTCTTTAAATATGCCAGATAGCGCACCAAGCGCTCCAGGGCGTGTTTTGAAATAATCGGCCTGGCCTCAACCGGAAAATTTTCCTGTTCGGCATCGGCTCCCGGAGCGAAGAAGGGCGCAGGTTTTTCATTCGCTAATTTCATATCGATAAAAAAATATCGAATCAAAAGGCCGGTGTCAAGGAAATTTTTGTCGATAAAAAGCTCTTGCCACGAATTTAAAAATCGTGTTACGCGATAGGCGTAAGAGATGAAACGGCTGGGTCGCGCAGTAAGCATGCGCCTCAAACGCCATGATTGGACAGGTGATAGGGTAAAGATATGCTGTTCAGATTGTTTTTTGTCGTCTGTGTTCTGCTTTTATTGCCGGCCGGCCCGGCCCTGGCCCATTTCGGCATGATTATTCCTTCCTCCTCCATGATTTTGGAGCAAGGAGCCGCGGCCATTAATTTGGAGCTGTCATTCAGCCACCCCATGGCCATGCAGGGTATGCCCATGGCCGCGCCCAAGTCTGTTGCCGTTGTCAGCGGCGGCAAGAGCGAAGACTTAAGCCAGATGTTGCGGGAAACGCAAATTATGGATCAGCAGGCCTGGGCTCTGTCGTACACCATCAAGCGACCCGGCGTGTATCAATTCATCATGGAGCCTGCGCCGTATTGGGAGCCGACTGAGGATTGCTTCATCATCCATTACACCAAAGCCTATGTGGCGGCGTTCGGCGAGGAAGCCGGCTGGGACGAACCGGTGGGCCTCAAAACGGAAATCGTGCCTCTGATCCGGCCTTTCGGCAATTACACGGGCAATGTCTTCCGAGGTCAGGTGCTGCTTGACGGCAAGCCCGTGCCCGGGGCCGAGGTGGAAGTGGAGTTTTACAACCGTGAGGGGCGCTATGCGCCGCCTAACGATTATTTCGTCACCCAGGTGATTAAGGCTGATGCTGACGGCGTGTTTGCCTACGGAGTTCCTTTTGCCGGCTGGTGGGGCTTTGCCGCCTTAAATCCGGCCGCTGAAACCCTGGATTATGAAGGCGAGGCCAAGTCTGTGGAATTGGGTGCGGTGCTGTGGGCGGAGTTTACAGAGCCGGAGCGTCGCTAACCAAAGGCGCAGGGCGCCGTCCTAGACAGTGCCCTACCTTGGTATTTGCGTAAGGGCGGCGTATCTTTCAAAGCCGGCGACAACCAAGAGCTGTGCCGGTTGGCGTGAATCAAGCCGCGTATTCTGCTTGGCTTTTAACAACAGTCTGAAAACAACCAGGTAAGCAGGTCCAGACATATGCATATTCCCGAAGGTGTTTTATCGGCTCCCGTGCTGCTGGGCGGTGCGGCCATAACGGCGGCAGGCACGGCCATAGGCCTCAAGCGGCTTGATTATGAACGGCTTATGAGCGCGGCGATGCTGTCCGCCGCTTTTTTTGCAGGATCCCTGGTGCATGTGCCGGTGGGGCCGGGAAACGCCCACCTTGTTCTGAATGGACTGGTGGGACTTTTGCTCGGGTGGGGCGCGTTTCCAGCTATTTTTACGGCCCTCTTGCTCCAGGCCGTGCTGTTTCAATACGGCGGCTTGACCGTCCTGGGCGTGAACACGCTGATTATGGCCGGTCCGGCCGTATTGTGTTCGTATTTGTTTTCGCCTCTGCTGCTGAAGTCCGCCGGACCGTGCCGCGCGGGCGCTTTTTGCTGCGGCGCGCTGTCCGTGGCCGGTTCGGCGCTTTTGGCCGCCCTGGCTTTAAGTTATAGCGAAGAGGGCTTCTTGCGTTCCGCTCAGATTTTATGCCTGGCGCATATTCCGATCATGCTGGCTGAGGGCGTTATTACCGCGCTGGTGGTGAGTTTTATGCTCAAGGTGCGCCCGGAAATGTTGCGCCCCGGGGCGCTGGGCGGGGTATGACATGCGGCGGTTGTGGTTGTGTTTTTTGACCTTGGGCCTGCTTGCGGTTTTATCCGCTCCGGCCGGAGCGCATCGCGTTAATATTTTCGCCTTTGTAGACGGCGATGAAATTCAGGTGGAGTGCGGATTCAGTCGGGGAAAGCCGGTGCAGTCCGGCAAAATTGAGGTGCTGGACGCGTCGACGGCAACTGTTTTGTTGACCGGAATAACCGACGAGCAAGGCGTGTTTCGCTTCCCCGTACCGGACTCGGCACGCGAGCAGGGAAATGATTTGCTCGTTTGCGTCAACGCCGGTGAAGGCCATCAGAATGAGTGGCGGATTCCGGCGGCGGACTTGGGCAAGGCGCCGGGCGACGCCATAGACGCTGTTTCGGCGGTTCGCGAGTTGCAACGGGCGGCAGTTGTTCCGCCGAGCACACAGGATGATCAAGCCTACGTGCTCAGCCGGCAGGAGCTGGAAAAAACAATTGATGCGGCTCTTGAGCAGAAATTGGCCCCCATCAGAAAAATGCTGGCCGAACAGTATAATGCGGACCCCTCCCTGCGGGATATTATCGGCGGCATAGGCTGGCTGCTGGGACTGGCCGGAATAGCCCTGTATTTTAAGAGCCGCCGCGCGTAATTTTTGAGCATGTTTGACGAATCCTTTGCCCAGGGCGATTCCTTTATCCACAAGCTGGACCCGCGCGTAAGAGTTGTGGTCGCCGCGGCGACCGCCATCTGTCTGGCCGTATTGCGGCGACCGGAAGCCGCCGCGATCGGGTGCGTCCTGTCCGGGACGATTCTGTCTTTATCCAGACCGCCGTTTCTGCTGACGCTTAAGCGCCTGGCCTTGGTTAATATATTTATTCTGTTCATGTGGCTGACCGTGCCCACGACCATGGACGGGGAAGAGTTGCTGCAATTCGGACCTCTGGCTTTAAGCCGGCGCGGCGTTGATCTCATGGCGCTGACGACTTTGAAGTGTAACGCTATAATCATGCTGCTGATGGCTCTTTTGGCGACCATGAGCGCGGCTGCACTGGGCGCCGCCCTGGAGCGGCTGCGGTTTCCGGCCAAACTGACGTTTTTATTTTTATTCGCTTACCGCTATATTCATGTGGCGGCCGCTGAATGGCGTACGCTGAAAAATGCAGCCCGCCTGCGCGGTTTTGCGCCGCGCACGGATATGCACAGCTACCGAACCATCGGCTGCCTATTGGGCATGACTTTTATACGCAGCTATGACCGGGCGGGCAGGGTGCATGAGGCCATGCTTCTACGCGGGTTTGCCGGACACTTTCAATCCCTGGCCACGTTCAGGTTTAAAGCGGCGGATGCTGTTTTTGCGGCTGCGATGACGGGGGGACTGGTTGGGATAATTATTTGCGATTTCTACCCGGGGTGAGCCATGCCGGAAACAACCATACTGGCCTTGAGCCGGATTTATTTTGCTTATCCGCAAGAGCGTCTTTTATTTGAAGATTTGAACTTTTCACTGCGCCCAGGTGAAAGGCTTGGCCTCTTCGCGCCCAACGGCAGCGGAAAAAGCACGCTGCTGCGGCTTATGATCGGCCTGGAAAAGCCGCGGCAAGGCGAAGTGAGTTTTCAGGGCGAGCTGGTGGCAAACGATGCGGGCTGGCTGAATTTGCGGCGCAAAGTCGGCGTGGTTTTGCAGTACGCCGAGGATCAGCTTTTTTGCCCCACCGTGCTGGACGATGTGGCCTTTGGCCCCCTTAACCTGGGGGTTGGGCGTGAGGCCGCCGGCGACGCGGCCTTGCGCGCCCTGCAAGCACTAGAGCTGGAGGAACTTGCGCCTAGGCTCACCCATAAATTATCCGGCGGCGAGAAAAAATTGGTGGCCCTGGCCACGGTGCTGGCTATGAACCCGGAGGCGCTGCTTTTGGATGAACCGGCTGCCGGGCTTGACGGCACAGCTGAAGCTAAGCTGGTAGACGCTTTGCAAACTTCGCCCGCCGCCCGGTTGGTCATTTCCCATGATCGGGAGTTTCTAAGAAAAACTACAGATCAGGTTATGACCATCGCCAGCGGCCGTTTGGAAGCGATTTCCTTTTAAACGGCGTGAATCTTGAGGCCGAGACTTACTGTTTCAGTTTGTTTTCCGCCTTTAATTGCTCCTGTGCTCGAGCGTCTCAAGGCGCCGTTGCAGCTCACCCACGGTTCGGCGCAGCTTTCTTACTTCATTTTGCAAATCTTAGATTGCCCCCACAGAAACATTCGAGCGCCTGATGGTCTTAAATCCGTCGGCGATTACAATGTTTGCGGAGCGGCTGGAATCTTCAAAAGTCAAATCAAATTTGACTTGCTCGGCCTGGGCGGCAAGAGGCATGCTCAACAGCAAAAACGTAAAAAAGATACATTTTTTCATGTCATTGCCCTGTATGTTTTAAGAAAAATTTTACTTGCCTCCAAAATAAAGGGTCACAGTTTTTGGCTGTGACCCCAGAATTGGCTTGGTTGCGTTTATTTAAAGGAATCGAGATAGGCATATAACGCCGGGGAACCGCCGGTGTGCAGGAAAAGCACGTTGGATCCTTTCGGGAAAAGTCCCTTGCGGACATGATCAATGAGCCCGGCCATGGCTTTGCCGGTGTATACCGGGTCGAGCAGGATGGCTTCAGTGCCGGCCATAAGCCGCACGGCTTCCACCATGCCCGGTGTGGGCAGGGAATAGCCGGGGCCCAGGTAGTCGTCATGGCAGACAACCCGCGACGCAGGGATTTCTTGTTTCAGCCCCATAAGCTTGCAGGTGTCCTGCACCAGATCGTAAACAATTTTTTCGTGCTCCGCCTTGCCGCGCAGCACGTTCATGCCGATGACCGGAATATCCGCATTGCAGCCGTCAAGGCCGATGATTAGTCCGGCCTGGGTGCCGGCGCTGCCCGTGGGCGTGACCAGATAGTGAAGGTTGAGGCCCATGTGGAAGAGTTGCTCCATGCATTCTTGGGCGCAGGCCACGTAACCGAGAGCTCCCACAGGGGTGGAGGCGCCCACCGGCATGATGTAAGGTTTTTTGCCCTGTTTGCGCAGCTCGTCCGCCAATTTGTCCATCTCCTCCAGGGGGGAAGCGCCGAAGGGGGCCAGGCGCAGGCTGGTGGCGCCCATAAGGTGGAAGAGGAAAATGTTGCCCGAGGCGTCGGCCTTATAGCTGCCTTCAATTTTTTCCGTGAGCACCAGGTGGCAGTCTAGCCCCTCCTTAACCGCCCAGGCCAGGGTCAGGCGGCAGTGGTTGGATTGGATGGAGCCGCAGGTGATCAGGGTATCAGCCCCTTGACTCAACGCCTCGGCCACACAGAAATCGAGTTTTCTGGTTTTGTTGCCGCCGGCGCAGCCGGGCAAAAGGTCGTCGCGCTTGATGTAGACATTGACTTTGCCGCCCAGGGCATTTGAAAAACGGGGCAGGTATTCGATGGGGGTGGGGCTTTGCACATAGCCGCGGCGGGGGAATTTGGCCAGATTCATACATATCCTTCCTGGTTAAATGTTCACGTGGAGCCGGGCTTTGCGCGGCCGGCATCAACGACATTTAACAGAGGTGTGCGCGGCTCCATTAATGTCTTATGCTTCTGCGCATTTTGTTGCCCGGTTATCAACATTATGTCAAGGCTCGCGCCTGGCGCCGTTCGAACGCTCAAATCCCAGTGACTGTTTGCTGCACGGCCTTGCTCATTGACATGCATTTTGCAGACGTTATTTCATTAGCTTGATGCTAGCGAGAGTTTCCTGCAGTTTTCTCGCCCACAACATCAGCAACAACTAACGTATCGAGAGAGAATTATGCTCCGCGCTTTTTGGCCGGCGACCATGTTTTTTTACGGTCTGATCGCGGCATTTGCCTTGCCCGTTTATGCCCAGCCGCCTGACTCCGCAGGCGAAGGGTCAACTTCCGAGCTTCCGGCCACACGGGACAAATCGGCATTTACTGTGCTCGTTTATTTTGAAAATGATCTTTTTTATGATCAGGACCGCTATTACACCAACGCGGTGCAAATGCGTCTGATCAGTCCGGACCTCAGCTCCATAGCCGATAACGACATGCTGCCCGTGGGCGTAAGCCGTTTTTTAAGCGACATTCCTTTCCCCGGCAGCGGCAGTGCGTCGCAGTTCAATATTTCTCTAGGCTTCGGGCAACACATCTATACGCCGGAAGATACCCGGGATCGCGACCCGAATCCCAACGACAGGCCTTACGCCGGATATCTCTATGGGCTTCTGGCCTTGCATGCCAAGCAGTATAATCGCCTGGACACCCTGGAACTGGCCGTCGGGATGATCGGGCCCAGCGCGCTGGGCGAACAGGCCCAGAATGAAGTGCACCGCATGCGGGGCATTGACACGGCCAAGGGCTGGGATCGTCAATTAAATGACGAGCCCACAGCCATGCTGACCTGGACCCGCGTCTGGCGTTTAAACCCGGAACGGGATACTGACTGGGGCTTTGATTTTCTGCCGCGGATGGGCATAAGCTTGGGCACGCCGTATACCAACGCCGGTGTGGGCGGTGAATTGCGCTTTGGCTGGAACCTGCCGCCTGACTATGGCTCTTCAAGTATACGTCCCGGTTCGGGCATCAATGCGCCGGCCGGTGATGAGTCCTCAGCCCCGACAGCGAGCAACGGCCCGTGGGACAACATCAGCGTGTATGGCTTTGTGGGTTGCGAGGGCCGGGCCGTGGTATATAATTCTTTTTTGGACGGAAATTTGTGGAAAGACAGCCCCAGTGTGGATAAGTTTCCCTTTGTGGCGGATTTAAGCGCCGGTGTGGCTTTGAATGTTTACAATGCGCGTTTTACCTACACTTATGTCCACCGTACCAATGAATTTCACGGCCAGAGCTCAGGGCAGGATTTCGGCTCCATTACCGTAGGCTATAGTTTTTAGGGCCTTGCGGCAGGTTCCGGCCGCGCCGGGCAGCAATTAAAAATATAAAAGCCGGAAGCTCCCGCACAAAAGGAGCTTCCGGCCTTTTCAATTATAAGCCAGAAAAGGGTTTTTCTCAGGCCTGCTTATACATATGCACGGTATAGCGGGCCACGTTGTAAACATTGGCGATAAAGTTGCCCACCGCGCCGTAGTCGCGCAAGGAAGGATCGCGTTCTTCCCGTTCCATCAGGCCTTCGCCCAAAAGCGTTTTGCGCAGGTCACGGGCAAGGCTCGGACTTTTGCGGTCCATAACCTGGCAGACCGCGACCGCAGCTTTTTCCGGGGCGGAAGTGAACTGGCAGGCTCGGGCAATATGCGCGATCATGGACTCCTGCGGCGTAAGGTTCATGCCGTGCCAAAAGGCGGAAGCCGCGGCTTCAAAATGCCCGCTTTTAAGCAAAGCCGCTCCGGCCTGATATAAAGGGTTGCCCTTTGCGGGCGCATACGCGCTGGTATGGTCGATGCCGCCCAAATCTTCAAGGCGGGAAAAAGCGCGCTGCGCGGCCTGAAAGTTATGCGCCCTGATGTTGATAATAGCGGCCTTGTGCAACAGCTGTCGCCCATAGTCGGCATTGCCGTGGCGCACCTCCACCTCGGCCAGCCCCTGCAGCCCCTGCGCCGTGAATGCGGGAAAACGCTCAATGGCTCTGCGGAAGGCTTTGCGGGCTTCGACAGGCTGGCCTTTGCGCAGCAAAGCAATGCCCCGACGCAACAAGTCTTCGGCTCCGGCCTCCTGGCGAGGCTGGGCCATGAGTTTTAAGGCGGCCCGGAAGGCGGTTTCGCTTTCCGGACTTAAGGCGGCCGTAGGGATGGCGGCGGTGTGGGCGGCCAGCTTTCTGAGCGCGCCGATAAACTCATGCTGAGTATAGGGGCGGATAAGATAAACCAGCGGTTGAAGCTTTTCCAACGCCGTGCGGTCTTTAAGCGCTTGATCGTGCCCGAGCAGCAGCACCGGCAGATTGCGCAGCGCCGCATGGAGGCGGATAAGGCTTAAAAACTGAACCGCGGTCATGTCCGCCAGCGGCAGATCACAGACCAGGAGATCAGGCATGTCCAAATGGGATTGGGCCGCGGCAGCCAGATTTTGCGCGGCGGTTAGGCCGGAATCCATGAAAGAGAACCGTCGGAACGGCCAGTAATCATTGTTGCGCAACATCTGCTTATCAATGGTCACCAGCGATTCCTGACGGGCCAACAGTAAAGCCGAACTTAATTTCATATCTCGTGCTCCTTAAACGGTGCACTCCCCTCAAGCAAAAGTATGAATCGGTAAATTTGTCGGGATCTTTAGGGTATTTTTTTATTCGGCGCAGCGCCG
>CBDTYX010000025.1:0-13644 GCA_965364745.1 uncultured Desulfovibrionaceae bacterium
GAGGGGATGGGGTCCGGGGAAGGGGAACCATGAGGGTCACTCAACCCTTATGGTTCCCCTTCCCCGGGAGTCGCTGCAAACGGAAAATTTAACGGACGGTAATTTTTATGGAAGTCGGAAAAGTAATCGGCCAGTTGGTCACCACGGTGCGCGACTCCAAGCTGCCCCATTGTTCGCTGCTTCTGGTGGAACTGTGCAACACCAAAGGGCCGGACAAGGACCTCTGCCAGGTGGCGGCTGATCCCATCGGCGCGGGCAACGGCGAATGGGTGCTCTTGACCAGGGGCAGCTCAGCCCGCAAGGGGCTTGGGCAGGATGTGCCCGTGGATCTTTGCGTGGTGGGCATTGTGGATGAAATCACCCTGGGTGAGAAAATGTTCTATTCCAAGAATAAGGCCTAGAGCATTTTAACTATTGAAATTGTATAGCAAGGAAAAATGCTCCGGCGTTGCATCCCGCAAGCTGTGCAACGCCCGCGAGATTGCTGTAGGGCGGCTTTGTCTCCCGTGGTAAACGGTCAAGCGGCAATCGCAAAGCGAACATATTATAAGCTGACGCCTTGTAAAGGAAATAAAGATGAGTCTAGCGCCGCAAGATATTGAAACTATTGTGCGCAAAGTGGTGGAAACCCTGGAGAATCGGCCCGCCGGCGGGATTTCCGTCCCGCAGGCCCTTGGCGACTGGGGTTTGTTTGATAGCCTGGATGACGCCATTGCCGCCGCTAAAGAAGCTCAGCTTAAGCTGGACACTGTGGCTGTGCGGCATAAGGCGGTGAACGCCATCCGCGAAGCCGCCCGCCGCCACGCGCGCGCTCTGGCTGAGCAGGCCGTGCAGGAAACCGGCATGGGCCGTGTGGAGGATAAGGTCAGCAAGAACCTTTTGCAGGCCGATTTAACGCCCGGCCCGGAAATTTTGCAGCCGGCGGCCATTTCCGGCGATGCGGGCATGACGCTCATTGAAAACGCGGCCTGGGGCGTTATCGCTTCAGTCACGCCTTCCACCAATCCGGCGGCCACGGTTATCAACAACGCCATCAGCATGATCTCGGCCGGCAACAGCATAGTCTTCGCTCCGCATCCCGGCGCTAAAAGGGTTTCGCAAGCGGCCATTCAGCTTTTAAATCAGGCTGTGGCCGAGGTCACGGGCATCAACAATTTATTGGTGGCCCTCAAAGAACCTACCATTGATGCGGCTCGCGCCCTGTTTGCGCACCCGGACATTTCCCTGCTGGTGGTTACCGGCGGTGAGGCCGTGGTGCATACGGCCCGCAAGCACGCCGCCATGCGGCTCATTGCCGCCGGAGCCGGCAATCCGCCGGTGGTGGTCGACGAGACCGCAGATATCCCGCGCGCCGCCCGCAGCATTTACACCGGGGCCAGCTTTGACAACAATATCATCTGCGCTGACGAAAAAGTCATTATCGCCGTGGATGCCGTTGCCGACGCCTTAAAGCGCGAGATGTGCGCCCTGGGCGCGGTGGAGATCAGCCTGGAGCAGGCGGAAAGCATTGCTAAGCTGGCGTTTAAAAACTACCCCGGCCCGGAAGCCGTGGCCAATCCCAAATGGGTGGGCCGCGACGCCTCGCTTATTGCTGAAGGCGCCGGCATTTCCGCGCCCTCGTCTTGCCGCCTGCTCATTGTGGATGCGGGCCGCAATATCGATCATCCTTTTGCCCGCATTGAGCAAATGATGCCCGTACTGCCCGTGCTCCGCGCCCGAGATGTAACCGAGGCCATCGACTGGGCCTTTATTTTGGAACGCGGCCTCTCCCACACCGCAGGTATGCACTCCACCAACATCAACAACATGGACGCCATGGCCCGAAAGATGAATACCAGCCTGTTCGTCAAAAACGGGCCGTTTATCGCCGGCCTCGGAGCCGGCGGCGAGGGCTGGACCTCCATGACCATTTCCACGCCCACCGGTGAAGGCGTGACCAACGCCCGCTCCTTTGTGCGCCTGCGGCGCTGCGTACTGGTGGATAATTTTAGGATTGTTTGATGTGACTTTCGGAAGAGGGTAACCTCAAGGGGTTGATCCGCTTGGGGTGGCCCTCTTCCAAACCTGCTTCCCTTCTGAGCCCGAAGTGATGATAGGCGCCAGGGGGATTGGTTTATGATGATGCTCAAAAAAGCGCGTTGTTTTATTTATTTGGATAACGGACCGAATTCTGGGGGGCCTTAACTGGGTGGCGGAATGAAAACTTTAAGATTTTTTATCCTGGCAGCCGTTATCATCCTGTGCAACGCGACCTTTTGTTATTCTATCGGGATGGAATTGGACGGCTTCCCAGGCAGCAAAGGAGACTTTTCAGCATATTCAAAAGTTTTCGAATGCAGATTGGGAGCTGAGCAAAATCAATGTGTTTCTGTTCTTAGAGGAGATTCGTTTTATAAAGGGCACTTTTATGCTATAAAATTTGAAGACAGCATTGTCCCTTTAGGCAAATTCTTAACATATAATAAAGAAGATGATCGAGATTTTGGGAAATCATACGCAGACTCAATATTTGTGGGCTGTTTTGGCGATTCCGAGAAAGTGCTTGTAAATATATGGTTCATTTGGCGGTAACCGCAATGATGTGGTTGCTTTGCGGTATAATGAAATGTTTGGTGAATATGAACACATCAATCGGCGCGCCCGCGGATTTCCCATATTTGTGTATATAAACTCAAAAGATATGCTGGTGATCGCTGACGATGGCGGTAAGGGCTCTGATGAGCGCCATTACATAGTTGGAAAATATGTGGGCGGAGCAGGCCAGACAGATCCTGACGATCCATTAAATCAACTCGATGGCCCTGAGCTTCCAAATAGCGACGGATACGCTGTAATCCCCGTGGAGCTTACGCCTATGAACAATGACTAGTTAAGCAGGTCCGGGTTATGGAAGAGAAAACCATACTCAGTGTGGGCATTGATATCGGCACCACCACCACCCAGCTGGTTTTTTCATCCCTGGCTCTGCGCAACACGGCCGGGCCCACCCAGGTGCCGCGCTACGCCATTACTGATCGCCGGGTTATTTACAACAGCCCGGTGGTGTTTACGCCCAAGCTTTCGCAGGGTGGAGCTTTCGATTTTACCGCCGTGTCTTCATCCGATCCGGTGGAGGACCGCATTGATACTGAACGTTTGGCCGCGCTGATCAATACCTGGTATGCCGAGGCGGGCATCGCCAAAGGGGACGTGACCAGCGGCGCGGTGATTATCACCGGCGAGAGCCTCAAAACCCCCAACGCCAGGGCTGCGGTTATGGGCCTCGCCGACAGCTTGGGCGATTTTGTGGTGGCCACGGCCGGTCCGCATCTGGAGTCGGTCATCGCCGGGCGGGGCTCCGGCGCGGCGGCCATGTCGCTGCAGGCCGGGCGCACGGTTTTGAATATCGACATCGGCGGCGGCACTTCCAATTACGCCGTATTTCGTATGGGCAACGTGCTGGACACCGCCTGCCTGAATGTGGGCGGCCGCCTGGTGGAGACCGATCGCCAGGGCCGGGTCGCGCGTATGCATGCCCCGGCAATGCCAATTTTGGAAGATTTATTCGGGCGCGTGCCGGCCGAGCTTTCTTTGGCGGATTTGGCCAGGTTGGCCGAGCGCATGGCCGATCTTATTTATGACGCGGCCGTGGGTCTGTCTGATCCATTGGGGCGCAAATTATTGCAGACAGAGCCGTTGAACCAGGATTGGCGTTATGATGCGGTAACCATTTCCGGCGGAGTGGGGGCCTGTTGCCGCGAACCGCAGACGGATCCTTTTGTGTACGGCGATATCGGACCTCTTTTGGCCGAGGCTTTGTTGCGGCATCCGGGCATGTCCGCCTTGCCGCTCACCCCTCCGGCGACCACGGTGCAGGCCACGGTCATCGGCGCGGGCTCGTGGTCGCTGTCCCTGTCCGGATCCACGGTCTGGGCGGAAAGCGGGGCTTTTCCTTTACGCAATGTGCCGGTGATCCTGGCGCCCCTTGCCTGGCCCGATGTGCCGGCGGACCTGGCCGCTTATCTGCATGAGCGGGCCGGGCTGTATGATGTGGATCTGGCTGCTGACCGCTATGCCCTGGCTTTTGGCCATATGCCCGCCACTTATGCGGCTGTGCGCTACCTGGCTGAAGGCATTGCCGCTTTCCGACGTGGGCGCGGGCAAAGCGACGCTCCGTTGATTGTGGCCTTGCGCGAGGATGTCGGCAAGGCGTTAGGCATGGAACTGCGGCCGCTTTTGCCGGGCGGGAGTCTCATTGTGGTTGATGAAGTGAGCCTTGCCGACGGCGACTATCTGGACCTGGGCGCGCCATTGCGTGAGGGCGGCTTTGTGCCGCTGGTCATCAAATCCCTGGCCTTTTCCGGCGAAGGCGGCGGTTGATTTTTTAATAAGTCTGCAAAGCGTAGGTCTCTTCCGCCCGGTGAACGGCTCCGCTAGATTTAAGAGTACTTTTAAACAGCACAAAAGAAGTTACCGCAAACTCCCCCACAACCTCAGCCGTATTTCTGTGCACAAATTCGTACAACATTTCCGGAGCGGAATCTTTCAGTCTGCCCAAGGTGATGTGCGGTGAAAAGCGCCCTTTTTCCGGCGCAAGACCGGCGCTCGCAGCCAGGGATTTATCGATGCCGCCTTTAAGCGAGATAAGCTCCGGACGGTTTGCCAGACCGGCCCATAAAATAGTCTGGTAGGGGCGTTCAAATAGCCCCAGTCCGTTCAAACGCAAGGAAAACTCCGGCACGACAGCGCCGCGAAGCGATTTCTTAATTGTCGGAAGATTCTGTAGCGGCACTTCGCCGATAAAGCGCAGGGTCAGATGCAGATTTTCAGGGCTTGTCCACCTAAGGCCCGGGATGTTTGTTTTTAAGGACAACAATAAATTTTTTACCGCCGCGGGCAGTTCCACAGCCGTAAACAGGCGGATGCTTTCTTTATTGCAAACAGCTCTGGGGTCGTTTGTTTGGCTTGACATGGTTTCTCCGACATTTTTTTACCCGCTGCCGCCGGCCCGGTCAAATGCAAAGCGGCCTAATCCCGTTCGCCGCTTTCCTCACGTAGTGGTGGGGTTGACTTGATGCAGGTCCATAATAAAAATATATATAATCGATCGCATACCTCGTCTGGAGAGCCGTCAAACAAAGACGCGGCCGCACTTGCGCATCAGCTGATCAAATACACGCAAATAAGTTTCCGCAAGGGAAAGTTTTTCTCTGGGGTTCTTTACCCCCATTTATATTGAGGAGGTGCATGGTGGGCAAGTCACTTCTGAAACGTGTGTTTAGCCAAATCAGAGGCTATAATTTTTTGGTGCGCTATTGGGATGGTGAAGAAGTTGTTTATGGCCAAGGCGAGCCGGATTTTCAGCTCGTTTTTTGTAGGAAACCCGGACCGGTCGCAAAGCACTCGGACATATCCCTGCTTTTCGGCGAAGCATACATACGCGGTGATTTGGATATCACCGGCGACTTTGATGCCATAGCCAAGGCCATTGAAGATGGCGACAGTTTTTTTTACAACAAGCGCAATTTTATCGGGAAAGTGCTTAAGCTTGCGCATTGGCGGGGTTTAAAGCCGATTAAAGCGCAACAAAAAAGGAATATTGCCGCTCACTACGACTTGGGCAATGATTTTTTTTCTCTCTGGCTGGATCCCAGCCTAAGCTACTCCTGCGCCTATTTTAAAGATCCTGCTGACTCCCTGGCTATAGCTCAGGACCAGAAAATTGATCTGGTGCTGCGCAAGGCCCAGCTTAAGCCGGGCATGCGTCTTCTGGATATCGGTTGCGGTTGGGGGCATCTGGCTTTGCGCGCAGCGCGGGATTATGGAGTTTCCGTGCTGGGCGTGACCTTGAGCGCTGAGCAGTGCGCCGCGGCGAAGGCGCGGGCGCGGCAGGCCGGCTTATCCGATCAGGTGGAAATCAGGTTGGAGAATTATCGAGATTTGACGGCTGGGGACGGCCCTTTTGACCGCATCGTCAGTGTGGGTATGTTTGAGCATGTGGGCCGGCCGCACATCCCTTTGTATTTGTCCAGAATACGCGAACTGCTCCGTCCCGGCGGCCTATCCGTTTTGCACACTCTGACTAAAATGAAGGAAGACGCGGTCAACGGCTGGACCGCGAAATATATTTTCCCGGGCGGCTATATTCCTTCTCTGCGCGAGATAATATATACCCAGGCCGCGCAAGAGCTGCATGTCCTGCATGTGGAAAGCCTGCGGCCCCATTATGCCAAAACCCTTGACCTCTGGTATGATAATTTCAGTCGCCCTGAGGTTATCGATAAGGTGCGCTCCATGTTCGGCGAGGAGTTTGTTCGGATGTGGAGCCTTTACTTGCGCATGGCCGCGTCTTTTTTACGCACCGGTTATCTGGACGTGCATCAGATCGTTTTTTCCTCGGGAGTGGCGCGGAATCTTCCCCTAACCCTGGAATCCGTATATTGCCACTGAACAGGCCGGCCGAATTCGGCTGCCGCCCGCGCCACCGACCGGCGCACTGTGCGCTATGTGGTTTTTCGGCTGAAGTACAGATTGGCCATGGCAATGATGGAAGTGCCCACAATGAGCAGGAAGGACACCGCATTGATGACCGGCGTTGAGCCGTCGCGCACCTGGAGATACAGGTTGATGGGCAGGGTGGGGTCGCTGCCCACCAGAAACAGAGTGGTGTTGAAGTTTTCAAAGGACATGAGGAAGGCCACAGCTGCAGAAGTAATGATGGCCGGCCGCAGGAAGGGAATGGTGATGTACATGATGGTTTCAAGACGCGTGGCCCCGAGGTTCATGGCTGCTTCTTCCAGAGTAGAATCAAATTTTTTGAGCCGCGCCGAAACCACCAAGGTCACAAAGGTGGTGATGAATGAAAATTGCCCTAAAACCACCAGTTTGAACCCGGGCTGAAAGACGTCGATGCTCACCCCGAACAAGTTGTAGAATAGGTCGTTGGCCGTGGTTGCGGCCATGAGCTGGGAAATGCCCAGGATCACGCCGGGAATGACCAGGGGCGAAAGCATGAGAAAATACAGGAGATTTTTGCCGGGGAAGCGTTCCTGCTCAAATAAGAAAGCTGCGCAGGTGCCCACGATGGTGGAGAGCCCGGCCACGCACACAGCGGTTTGCAGGCTGGTGACAATGGCGCGCAGATTGATGTCGTCGTTAAACAGTCCCAGACGGCGTGGGGCGTCAGCCAAAAACCAGTCCAAGGTAAAGCCCTTCCAGGGCAGAGAGGGAAACTGGGAGTCATTGAAAGCCAGCACGCAGGTGACGAACAACGGCGCGAAAAGAAATATGAAATATGCAACTACGAACAGGTGGTAGCTGAGTGTGTAGGCGCGGGAATTGGGCAGAGAGCGGATCATTGGGCCACCCGCTCCAGTCTTTGCCCGGTGAGCTTAAGGCCCGCCCAGATAATGAGTGAGGATAGAAACAGCAGCAGGAAGCCGAAAGCCGCGCCCAGATTCCAGTTAAATCCGGCGATGAACTGGTTGTAAATCTGCTCGGTGAACCACAGCGAGTTTTTGCCGCCCATCAGGTTTGGGGTAAGATAATTGCCCAGGCTGAGCATAAAGACCACAATGGAGCCGGAGACAATGCCGGGCATGGTGTGGGGGATGATGATTCGGCGGATGATAGTTACAGGGCCGGCCCCTAAATCGTAAGCCGCTTCAATTAGGCTGTCGTCCAGGCTTTCCAGTGTGGAGATCAGCGGCACCACCATGAAAAGCATGGAGGTGTACACCAGCCCGAGCAGCATGGTGGCGTCGTTATATAAAAGTTCCACGGGTCGGTCCAGAATGCCCATGGAGACCAGAAAATGGTTGATGACCCCGCTTTCGCGCAAAAGGGTCATCCAGCCGTAGACGCGTACCAGCTCGCTTACCCAAAACGGCATAAGCAACAAGGTAAGCAAAAACATGGACAGGCGCGGCCTGACCACCTTAGTGATATAGAAGGCCACGGGCAGGCCGATGCACAGGGTAATGAACGTGGTTAAAAGCGCGTAGGTCGCTGTGCGCACAAAGGTAAACCAGTACAGCGGCTCGGTGAAAAAATAAATGTAGTTGCCCAGGCCCCAGTGGGCTTCGGTCCAGTTGACCCTGGCCCGCAGGGACATGATTAAAAGATCGATATGCGGCAGAACGATGAGCAGACCCAGCCAGAGCAGCACCGGCAGGAGAAACAGGATAAGGGTCCAGCGGAATTTGACCCTTAGGGGGTTGGCCTTGCTCTTATTCAAGGTGCGCCTCACGCGTTTGGCGGATCAAGCTTGAAGCAGATGCCCGAGCTGTGCTCAAAGCCGATGGTGATCTCATCGCCGCTTTTGATGTGGTCGTAGAGATTATTTTGCGGCAGGGCCACCGTGATGTCCGACTCCCAGCCGCTGGAATGGGTGAGCAGGCGGCTGTTGCCGCCGTCGAAAAGCACGCTTTGCACTTTTACCCGCAGGCGGTTGATATTGGGAATGGACTGTGCAGGCTCAATGAGCATGGCTTCGGGGCGCAGATAAACCTGTACTTTGGCCCCCGGGGTCAGGGGCTCGGTAAGTCGCGAGGTTATGTCGCGGCCGCAGGGCGTGCGCAAAACGCCGAGGTCGCCGCGCACTTCCGTGAGTTCGCCTTCCCAGCGGTTGCTGCCGCCCACAAACCCGGCCACAAAGGCGGTGGCGGGCCGGCGATATAAATTTTGCGGCGTGTCGATCTGTTCAAAACGGCCGTGGTTCATCACCGCTACAGAGTCGGACATGACCAGGGCTTCAGACTGGTCATGGGTGATGTACACAAAAGTGGTGCCCACCTGGGCTTGCAGGGTCTTAAGCTCCACCTTCATTTGCTCTCTGAGCTTCAAATCCAGCGCGCCTAAAGGCTCATCCAGCAATAGCACCGTGGGCTCAAGCACCAGGCAGCGGGCGATGGCCACCCGCTGCTTCTGTCCGCCGGACAGGGTTTGCGGGTTTTTTTCGCCAAAGCCGGGTAGGCCCACCCGTTCCAGCACGTCTTCTACTTTCTTTTTGACCGTTGCCTTGGGGGTTTTGCGGCGGCGCAGGCCAAAGGCCACGTTGTCGGCCACGGACATCATGGGAAACAGGGCCAGATGTTGAAAGACCAGGTTTACAGGGCGCTGGTTGGGCAAAAGGCCGCTGACGTCTTTATCTCGAATGAAAATGCGCCCTTCATCAGGCTCGGTAAACCCGGCGATGAGGCGCAGAACCGTGGTTTTTCCGCAACCGGAAGGACCTAGAATGGAGAAGAATTTTCCCCTCTCCACGTAGAAGCTGACCTCGTCCACAGCCTTGAATTGGCCGAACGATTTGCTGATGTTCTCGACCACCAGGTCCTTTTCTTTTTCAACCATGTCTCACCGCGCCGCTGTATGATTAAAAAGGCCATGCAGGCCGCAAAAAGCCGCGGAAACAGAAAGGCGGCTTTTGGAGGGGCCCGCCCGCCAAGCGGGCGGGCCCGATCAGTCAGATATGTGTTCGGGAAGCTACTTGGCCGCCCGGACCTTGTCAAGAGCTTTGAGTTCCATGGCTTCCAGCTCGGCCGGCAGCGGAGGATACCACTTAATGTTGTCGATAACCGCCGGAGGCAGGCAGCGATCAAAGTCGGCCTTGATTTCCGGATTTACGTGGGTCATGGCGTCTTTGGACGCGGTGCCGGTGCTTTCGTTGTTGGTGAACACGGCCGCATTTTCAGGCCGGAGCATGAAGTTGATCCAGGCGTAGGCGGCGTCGAGGTTTTCAGATTTGGCCGGGATGACGAAGGTGTCTATCCAGCCCAGGGCGCCGGTATCGGGGGCCACAAAGTCGATGTCCGGATTTTCTTTGTGCAGTTTGAAAGCGCCGTTGTCCCAGCCCTTGGCGACATAAACTTCGCCGGAGCGCATGGAGGCAAGGAGGGAGTCGCCGTTGGCCCAGTAGTTGTTTACCAGGGGCTTGCCCTCAATCAGCTTTTCCGTGACCTTGTCCAGCATTTTCTGGTATTCGTCGGGCTTGTTGTACAACTCAAAGGGGTTGTAGCCCAGGGCGAAAGCTGTGGCGATAATGATGGGGCGCTTCAAGCGATAGCTGATGCGGCCTTTGTATTGCGGGTCGAAAAGATCGAGGAAGCTCTTGGCGCCCTGCACATATTTGCTGTTGACGATAAGGGCGCTGGTGCCCCAGCAGAAGGGCACGCCGTAAGACTTGCCGTCAACCATGGTGTTGGCCTTCACCGCTTCCAGCATGGAGGGGATAAACAGGCGTTCATCAATTTTACTGTAGTCCATAGGCTGATAAATGTTGCCGGCCTGCTGTCCGGAAACCACGCGGTCCTGGCTGGGTTGGGCCAGGTCAAAGCCGCCGCCGCGCGTGGCGATAAGCTTGGCGATCATCTCTTCGTTGTTGGAATAGGTCACCAGCACTTTGTAGCCGGTTTCCTTTTCAAACTTGTCCACCAGTTCTTTGGGGGCATAGCCGCTCCAGGTCAACAGACGAAAATCTTTACCTTGGGCGGTAAAGGGCAGCAGCATAAGCATCGCCGCAACCGCGCTGATCAGAATGCGTTTCATCACTATTCTCCTTGTATAAAGCGGGTTAAAAAACAGCAAAGCAACAATATTCTTCACCCTTGCGGGAAAAGCTCGTCCGAGAGCGCTTTCCGCGGCGGGGGATTGCAAAAAATGAAGGCCTTCCCGCGCCGGGCCGCTAATAACTATATTTTTCCAAAGGCCGTGGCCTTACGGAAAAACGACACTTTGGTTACAAGTTAGCGTCGCGTCTTTGCAAACAACAACCAAAACAGCCCGTTTTTTCGGCCGACAAGGCTTTCCGGTCAGCTGTCGACAAACGTCTCTTTCAGCGCAGACCGCCGCGCGACGCTCTTTGTTTTTCGAGCGCCAAGGGCAACATCGCCCGTTATGATCATATGGATACAAGGTCTTAATTCTTTATACCCCAGCGGATAAAGTTTGTCAGCATTTTATTGCGGCCCGTTGCCGCCGGTTTGCGGTTCCGCGTAAAGTTAATCTGCATCACAGGAGGCGATTATGGCCGCTTCCGTGCCGGCGATTTTTTCAATCACCACATCACCCATGCGAACAGGCGCCTGACAGCGGAGGTTTTGCATTTCCGCAACAGCCTGTTTGTGTTTTGCCAAGGCAAAGGCGCGGTCCGAGCGCACAGGCAAGAGGATCATGGTCCGCGCCCCTTCAATGCGTACGGTGCTGGTCAGCACGCGCAGGGGCAAAACAAGTTCCTGGCGGGCAAATGCCTCGCCGCGCGGGCAACGGTTGCCGGCCACAGCCACAAAAGCGCCGGAGTTATCCACGCTTACGGTTAATTCGCATTCCAAAGGGCAGGTGGTGCAACAATAATATTTTTCCATAATTCATAGTTCCGTTGATCGGGCTAGTCCGCTGCAACAAGGCGCAGACGGATTTCCATACCGGCATTTTTGAGCTGTGCGGCGTTGATTTTTACGTTTTCCATTAGGCTGGGCTTGAACGAGCGCGCCTTGGTTTGGATGATGCGCTCCTCGCCAGAAAAAACTGCCAGGCAGGCGTTGTCTATGGGGCGTCGTACCCTAAAGAAAATTTTGGCATCCTGTCCGGAAACCAGAGTGGACGGCACGGTATAGCCAATGGGATCGTCATAAACGATTTCCCGGCACGGCGGCGAGGTCGAGCGCGCATCGCCTTTGGCGAAAGCGGCGGCGGATTTTCCGGCCAGGCGCGCTTCCAGGGTGACATTATCCACCAGGTCGTGCACATGCAGCACGTTGCCGCAGGCGAAAATGCCGGGGATATTGGTCTCCAGGCGGTCGCTCACCATTGCGCCGTTGGTGCGCGGGTTAAGCGCAACTCCGGCCGCCACGGAAAGTTCGTTTTCCGGAATAAGGCCCACCGCCAGGAGCAAGGTGTCGCAGGGCACGATCCGCTCCGTGCCGGGCATAGGGATAAGCTTCTCATCAACCCGGCTGATTTCCACGGCTTCCACCCGTGTTTTGCCCATGACCTTTGTGACCGTGGACGACAGGCACAGGGGAATGTCAAAGTCTTCCAGGCAGTTTTTCAGGTTGCGGTACAGTCCGTTGGCGTAGGGCATAATCTCGTAGACGCCTTCCACCTGCATGCCTTCCAGCGTCAGCCGCCGGGCCATAATCAGGCCGATATCGCCGGAACCCAAGATAACCGCTCGGTTGCCGGGTTTTAAGTTATCAATATTGATGTACTGCTGGGCGAGCCCGGCCGTGAGCACGCCGGCCACGCGCGCGCCGGGGATTTTGATTTCTCCACGGGTGCGCTCGCGGCAGCCCATGGCCAGGACCACGGCTTTGGCCGTCAGCGTGAGCAGCCCTTCGGCGCTGAGCAAAATGATCTGTTTGGCTTTGCCTTCCGGCACAATTTCCAGAACCATGCAGGACAAATAGGTGGTCACTCCGCTGTTTTTAAGCTCATTGATAAAACGCTGCGCGTATTCCGGTCCGGTGAGCTCCTCTTTGAAGATATTCAAACCGAAGCCGGTGTGAATGCATTGCGGCAAAATGCCGCCCAGGCGGTCATTACGCTCGGCAAGAGCCACGGAGGCTCCCCTTTCTGCCGCTTCCAGCGCGGCAGCCAGGCCCGCCGGCCCGCCCCCGATGACCACTACATCATAGGCGGCGTTCATGATCTCGCTCCTTTTACTTCACCCAGCACAATCTCCGAGCCTTCGTACTCCAGAAGAATATCTTCCGGTTTTTCGCCCAGCTCACGGGCCAGGATGCGCAACACCCTAGACTGGCAGAAACCGCTTTGACAGCGCCCCATGCCCGCGCGGGTGCGCCGTTTGACGGCATCAAGGGTAGTCGCGGGGGGACTTGCGAGGGTAGCGGCCACAATTTCCGCCTCGGTCACGGTTTCGCAACGGCAGACAATATGACCCCAGGCCGGGTCGGCGCGGATAAGTTCGGCCTGCCCGGCGCGGGAAAGGGCGCTGAACACCGGGCGCGGCGCGCGGCGCGGCTGAAAGTCCGAACGCTCTTCAAGAGGCACGCCGTATTCGCGCAGCATTTCGACCACATGCAGGCCGATGGCCGGCGCGGCCGCAATGCCCGGCGACTGGATGCCTGCCACGTGGAAAAAACCGGGCGCATCTTTGGCCGGGCGGATGTAAAAGTCATTATCGTTGTTGTCCGCCACAGCGCGTTCGCCGGCAAAGGGGCGGATGACCTTGGCCGGGTTGAGGCCCGGCGCCAGCCGCAGGGCGCCGCTTAAAAGCTCGGCCACGCCCGCCGCATAGGTGTCCATATCTTCTTTTGCGCCGGGCGAGGCCGTGGCCCCTATGAGCACGCTGTTGTGCAACGTGGGCGAAACAATAACGCCTTTGGTCACCGGCGTGGGCACGGGGTAGAGGGCCATTTTCGGCTTATGCCCGCACTCTTTGTCGAGCATGAGCATATCGCCGTGTCGAGCTGAGATGGCATACTCTTCGGCCCCGGCCATGCGGGCCACCTCATCGGCATATAGTCCGGCGGCGTTGATGACGTAGGCGGCGCGAATTTCCTTATCGGGCAGGCGCAGCCGCCAGTCCTCGCCCTCAGGTGCGTACGACGCCGTCATGCTCGCAGTCGTCGGGATCGTCGAGGTGTCGACAACCACCGCCTCCCCCCCGGTGTGACCGAGCTCGGCCAGCACGGGTGCGAGGTGGTC
>CBDTYX010000026.1:0-13189 GCA_965364745.1 uncultured Desulfovibrionaceae bacterium
TGCCTTCCTGAATGAGATCCAGAAATTGCAGGCCGCGGTTGGTGTACTTCTTGGCGATGGAAACCACCAGGCGCAGGTTGGAGCGGATGAGCTCCTGCTTGGCGCGCATGGCCGCCGCATTGCCGCGCTTGATGCGCCAGAGCACTTCTTCAAGGTCATAAACATTGTGGCAGCACTTGTCTTGCAGGCGGCTTAAGATTTCCATCTTGCCGATGATCATTTCTTTGAAAGTAAACAGCTCGTCGATGGACAGATTTAAGCTTTCCGCAGCGTCGGCCGGGCTTACGATGCGCTCTTCCAGGTTGTCAAACAACTCGCGCACTTCTTTTTGGGTTTTGCCCGTGGCCAGCATGTAGGCGTGCAAATCGCGCTGGCAGTTGTGCATCTGGCGCACGTAATCTTCCACCGTGTCAATGATGCGGTCGACCAAAGTCTTTTCCAGTTTGATGTCGCGCAGGCGCTCAACGATTTCTTCTTTGAAGGCGATAATTTCCTTCTGGGTGTTGGCCACCTTTTTGTCCATGCGGCAGCATTCGTCCAGACGCAAATAAATTTTACGCTTCTTTTTAAACGTTTGCTTGATTTCGTCCAAAAGCAGGATGACGCGCTGGCGCTGATTCATTTCATCTTCGCTGGGGTCGTCTTCCTCAATGGTTTTCACCACGTCTTTGAGCTTGATGCGGTTCTGTTTGAGGTTTTCGCCCACATTGATGATTTCCTCAACGGCCACGGGCACTTCCACCAAGGCGTAGAGCACGTCTTGCTCGCCGGTTTCAATGCGTTTGGCGATAAGCACCTCGCCTTCGCGGTCGAGCAAAGGCACGGCGCCCATTTCACGCAGATACATGCGCACCGGGTCGGTGCTGCGTGAGGAATAATCGGCGCTTTCTTCGTCCTCGGCGATATCCAGGGTGGACTCCAGCGGGGCCTCTTCATCGGGCTCAGCCGAGGCCACGGTAATGCACTTGGCTTCTTTTTCCGTATCCACAATGGCGATGTCGAAGGAGTCAAATATGCTGATAATCTCTTCAATCTGCTCCGGGGTGTTCACTTCCGTGGGCAGGGCCTTGTTCACTTCCTCAAAAGTGAGGTAGCCCACGCTTTTCCCCTTGGCGATGAGATTCTTGATTTGCTGAATTTCTTTCATGTTGCTCATAGGTTCCCCAAATGTTCGTTTACAGCCTTGATGGTCTGCATAACTTCACGCTGGTCGTCTTCGCCTGCAGAGTGTCGCAGCACAGTTTTATACTTGTGACGGCGCTGTTTGGCAATTTCTCTTTCGATTCCAGCGCAAATATCTTTAAAAAATTCTTGTTCATCAGCTTGAGCCAAAGGTTCCAGAGCCTTGCAACGGATCCAGAACGTTTTTTCTTCAGGGCTGAAGTGCTCCAGGGCTTCCTCCGGACCAAACGCCAGCAGCTTTTCCCAAATGCCGCGCACAAAAGGCGTATTTATTAAAATTTCTCCGCCCAAACCGTGCAGAGTGTTTGTATAGCCGGGAAAACAGGCTAAAAAATGGATAAGCCCGCGCCCGCGGACTTCTTCGGGCGAAAGGCCCTGCCCGGCAGGAGAGGCGGCGGTTTCTTTCATCCGGCCGCCCGCCGTGCCGCGCGGTGCGGCGGAAGATTGCGTTGTGCGTCCCGCGCCGCTCTTGGCGTTCTTTTTCACCTGGCCGCGAATCTGAGTTTCGTCCAAATCAAGACCGTTACACAGTTCCGAAGCAAAGCGACTGATGAGCTCGGGCACGCTTACCCGGCCCAAAAAATCTTTCACCCAATCAACCATCTCGCGCGGCGCAAAATCGCGGCGCAGGGCGTCGATGCAAAAATCAAGACCTTCCGGGGCTTTGCGGCGTAGATCCTCAAACAGTTCCGGTCCATGGCTTTTAAGCAGACTATCGATATCTTCGCCTTCGGGCAAAAGCACCACGCGACAGTTGAGCCCGCGGGTCAAAATCATTTCCGCGCTGCGCAGGGCTGCTTTGCGACCCGGCGCGTCGCCGTCGAAAATCAGCTCCACCTTGGAGCATAAATTGGAAAGCCGCCCCACCTGCTCCGGTGTGAGGGCCGTGCCCAGCACCCCGCAGGCGTATTCAAAGCTGTATTGATGCAGGGTGATCACGTCCAGATAGCCTTCGGTGAGCAGCACGGTTTTGGCCTGGGAAATTGCCCGCCTGGCCTGGTACAGCCCGTATAAGTGCTCGCTTTTGTGGTAAATGGACGATTCCGGGCTGTTGATGTATTTGGCCGCATTTTCATCGGGCGCAATGATGCGGCCGCCAAAGGCCACGGTCTGCCCGGCCAGAGTCTTGATGGGAAACATCAGCCGTCCCCGGAAGCGATCATAGGGACGACCGCCTTTTTCGGCGGAGACGCTGAGGAGCCCGGCTTGCACGGCATCTTCCGGCTTAAAGCCCGCGCGGGCAAGCTCGTCGGCGAGGCCTTGCCACTGCGGCAACGACCAGCCCAGGGCAAAGCGTTCGGCCATATCCGGGCTGATTTTGCGCGTGGCAATATATTCGCGGCAAGGCGCGGCAGCCTGGCTTTGCAAATTGCGGCTGAAATAGGCGGCGGCGGCATCATGCATTTTGAGCATGGCCCGGCGCAAACGCACGGCTTCATCGTCTTTGGCGGTGCGGCCGCTATGGACTTTTATCTCCACACCGGCCATGTCGGCCAGTTGAGCGAGACCTTCTTTGAAATCCAAGCCGTTAATGCGGCAGTAGAAATCAATGAGATCGCCCGAAGCCTGGCAGCCGAAACAATAAAAGAAGCCTTCGCTTTCATTGATGGAAAACGATGGTTTGGTTTCATTGTGAAACGGGCAGGGCGCAACCCAGCGTCCGCCGCCGGAGTGGCGCAACTGCATATATGTCTTGGCGATATCCAAAAGGCTCAAGCGGGCTTTAACCGCCTGGGCTGTGGATTGCCCCTGTGTTCTTGCTTGCGTGCCCAAAGTATCAGTCGCCTTGTCAAATAAATCCTTCCCTTTCCTGAATAAGGGTTCAGCAGGGGAGGAGGTTCGGAGGAGGGGACCTAAAGGGGCAGCGTTCCTTCGGGATCCGCTTCTCCAAGCGGGGGTTACTTCAATCGCACCAATGTCACGCCGTCGCCACCGTAGTCTTCATTGGCTAAGGCAAAAGACGCCACGCCTTTGAAGTCTTTTAAAAAGGCGTGCACTTCCCGGCGCAAAGCGCCTGTGCCCCGGCCGTGGATGATTTCCAGGTCGTGAACGCCGCGCAACAAGGCCTGGTCTAAAAAATAAGCCAGTTCCGGCAGGGCGAGGTCGGCAGTTTGCCCGCGCAGGTCAATGCGCATGGCGGGCGTAAAGGCCAAGCCGCCCACAGGGGCGTCATCCGCGGCGCTTTCCATCTTTTTTGGGCTGGAGTATTTTGGTGCTGTATTACTATAGTCCTTTGCGGCTTGTCCTCCGGGCGGGGCGATTTCACGCTCATCCACCCATACGGACACACCGCTAAAATCTAATTTAAGTTTTGATTTGCGACTGTCCAGTGCCTCAATGACGCCCAGACGGTTCCAAGGCAAATAGCGCACGGTCTGCCCCGGCGTCAGGACTGCAAAATCAAGCGCGCCTTCCTTTTTTGCAGAATCGTCTGATCTTTCTTCGCTAAGCTCGGCAATTTGGGTGCGGGTTTTGGCCAGGTCCTTCATAGCCTGCTTGGCGCTGATGCGGGCGCTTTTCCATTCGGCCAGAATGGTTTGCGACTGGCGCTGCAAATCTTCTAAGAGGCGTTTCTGTTCGGCATCAAATTTTTCCTGAAGCTTAACCCGCTTGGCCGCGAATTTTTCCTGCTCTTTACGCAGATCAGCCAACTCACCCTCTCGTTTCAGGGCCAGGGCGTTCAGGCGCTCCAAAAGCGAGGCCGTGTCTTCGCCGCCTTGCAGGAGGTTGCGCTCGGCGCGGCGCAAAATGGTTTCGGGCAGGCCGTGTTCGCGGGCCACATCCAGGGCGAGGCTCGCGCCTACCTGGTCGTAAACCACAGTGTACAGCGGCTTTTTGGAAGACGGGTCAAAGAGTACGGACGCGGCGCGAATGCCCTCTTGCGATAAGGCATAAACTTTAAGCGAGGGAAAGTGTGTGGCTGCGGCCACATGGCCGCCGGCTTCCAAAATGCTTTCGAGCACGGCCTGAGCCAGGGCCGCTCCTTGGGTTGGGTCGGTGCCCGCGCCGAATTCGTCGAGAATAATAAGGGCGGTGTGGTCTATCTGCGGCCAGGCTCGGGCCAGGTGTTCAATTTGCGCGGTATAGGTGCTCAAGCGATCATCAAGGCTTTGCTCATCGCCGATAAAGGCGAATACGCGCTTCCACAGGGGCAGGGTGCTGCCGGCAGCCACAGGTGCGGGCAGGCCGGTGAGCCCCATCAGGGTAATCAGCCCCAGGGTCTTCAGGCAGACGGTTTTACCGCCGGCGTTGCCGCCGCTTAACACCAGGCCGCGCTGTCCATGCTTAAGTTCAATATCCACAGGCACCACTTCACCGGCGGGCAGAGTCAGGGCCAGCAAGGGGTGGCGGGCGGCTTTCAGGCAGACCGGAAATTCCGGGGCAAAGCCGACCAGGCGTCCGTCAAATGCGGCGGCCAGCTTGCACTTGGCCAGCAGCACATCCATTTCGCACAAAAAATGGTAACCGGCTTCAATGCCGGCTTGCTCTCCGCGGATGAGTCCGGTCAGATATTCCAGAATCTTGCGCTCTTCTTCCTGCTCCTGGCGCTTCAGAGTTTGCAGGTCGTTATTGAGCTCGACCAAAAAGTAGGGTTCAAAATAAAAGGTTTCCCCGGTTTGGGAATAGTCGTGAATAATGCCTTGCAGCCGTCCTTTAAAGTTGGACTTGAAGGGCAGCACGTAGCGGTCCGAGGACAGGGTCATGAACTCGTCCTGCAGATAATGGGCAATATTGTGGACGCGGGCGAATTCTTTGACTTTGACCGCACACTGCTGGTGGATGCCGCGCATTTGCGTGCGCACCAGCATAAGCTCGGGAGAGCTTTCATCACGGATGACGCCGTCATCGGAAATACAGCGCAACAGGGCGTTTTCAGTGGATGTGGGATGGTCATAGCCGCCGGCCAGTTCCAAGAGTAAGGGCCAGGGCGCGTCTTTATCGAAAGTCGGGTCGAAACCGAGGATGGCGTCCCGCGCGCTTTTAATTTGGGCCAGCACTTTGCGCAGAGCCCACAGGGCGTCTATATCCAGGGCGGTTTTGCGGTTGTTCAGAAACGCCAGCACGCCGGCGAGGGAAGGAAAATCGTGCAGGGTAAAAGTATTAACGGCGGTCCAATGCCTGGTCTGCTCAAACAATCGGGAGCGGTGATCCAGCTCGGCGGCGTCAACACAGGGAGCAAGGCCGAGTATGGCCGCCTTGCCCGCTTCGGACACGGCAAAACCGGCCAGATGGGCCAGAAGTTTGTCAAACTCCAAAACAAGCTTGGTTCTACTTTCCATTGAAGTGACCCCTGGGGAGAGAAAAACCCAAGGAGTTTAGCCCCTTATATCTCTGTTGACCTCAGCCGTAAGGCGCGCTTCATTGTTGGCCCGTCTAACGGCTGAACTGCGCTTTGCCTGCGCCGCCGTAAGGCGGGTTTTTCTTCCTCAGTCCCCGCCCTTTCCTGAACCCTGATTGGCGGGATAGGTAAGCGGGGGGTAAAAAACTATGCTTGGTCCGTAATAATTCCGTTTGCACGCTTTTGTCGCGGCCGCAGCCCCGTATCTTGTCCAGCCCCTCCAATTGGGGTTCGTGAGAGGGGAGGGGTGGGAGGAGAAAACCTCAAGGGGCCGAGCTCCTTGAGCCTCCCCCCTTCCGGCGGCCGCTTAACAAAAATTTTTCTAACCGGCCAGGGCCTGTAGTTTGGCCTTAACCATATCGCTTACGGCTTTGCCGTCCACTTTGCCTTTGTGTTCGGCCATAATGGCGCCGATGACTTTGCCCATGTCCGCCGGGCCCGAGGCTTTGACCTTGGCCATAGCCGCATCGACCACCGCGGCCAGGGCATCGCCTTCCAGAAAAACGGGCAAATATTCGCGAATGATTTCCAGCTCGGCCTTTTCTTTGTCGGCCAGATCCTGCCGTCCGCCGGCTTCAAACTGGGCGATGGAGTCCTGGCGCTGCTTGGCCTGCTTGAGCACCACGTCCACGGCTTCCTCTTCGGTCACATCGCGGCGCTTATCCACCGAAAGATTGGTAAGCGCGGTTTTGATCAGACGCAGCACGGACAGGCGCAGCGCGTCTTTGGCCTTATAAGCGGTAATGTAGTCTTGTTCGATGCGGGAAAGCAGCGACATGGGCGAATCCTCCTGGTAGGGCGCGCACGGGCCGGAGTATTACAGGCGGTGCGGAAAATTGTCGGGCAAAACCCGGAAACGGAATACGGGAAACCCGCTGGGTGCGGATTTCCCGTATATGTTTGCGGAAAAACAGCGGGGCTTAGTTCCCCAGCTTTCTGATTTTTTTAAGCAAACGCTTGCGGGCGGCAGCCTTCTTCTTTTTACGCTGCACACTAGGTTTTTCATAGTGCTGCCGCTTTTTCATTTCGGAAAGGATGCCGGCCTTTTCCACCTGCTTTTTAAATTTGCGCAGGGCGATGTCGAAGCTGTGCTCGCCGTCGTCAATATATACGCCAGGCATGTAAATCACCTCCTTTCCTGAAAAATGGCCTGAAAGAGACTTTCAAGCTGATTTTGCGTTAGAGCATTTCACACTTGAAAAAATATATTTGACAAATGCTCTGGCGGCATGCAGCGAAGCATGGTGCCGCCCGCGACAAGGCGTAGGTGAAACTTGTTTTCGCCGTTAAGCGCCTTTATCAAGCGTTAAATGCTATTAGGCCACGCAAAGAAGTTATAGTTAACTCAAGCCATAATAAAAGGCAAGCATGTTTTGCGCATGCCTGCCTTTTATTTTTTAAATTTACCTCTAACGGGGCGTAATTTTACACCGACCGCACTGCCGCACAGTTTTTACTAAAGCCAGGCCCAAGCCAAAAACAATCAGGCCGATGAGCACATAGAATATTCCAAAAAAAACGGCATATTCAGTTTGTTGCCAGGGAATATCCCACGGCAGGCAACTGTGCACGGTCTCGCCGCGAAGCATACGGAAATTAAATACTTATTTCACAGCTTCTTTCAGATTCTTGCCGGGGCGGAACTTAACCACCTTGGAGGCAGGAATCCGAATTTCAGCGCCGGTGCGGGGGTTGCGGCCTTTGCGTGCCTTGCGGGTTTCCACGGCAAAAGCGCCAAAACCGGTCAGGGTAAGCTTGCCGTCTTTGGTCAGAGCGCCCTTTACGGATTCAAGAAAAGCATTCAGGGAGCGTTCGGCGCTAGCTTTGGTGATGTTTGCCTTCGCAGCGATTTTGCTAACCAATTCAGCTTTAGTCATAACACATTCCTCCTAAGGTTAATTCCATACAGAGTTTTAGGCTCAAGGTTTAAGGGCAGCTATCGAGAAAACGTCATTGCCTTTTTCGCAACAGCAATAAATTGCCGTTCAACCCCTTTAAAACAAAGCTTTTCGGAAGCATTTATGTATCTCTTTGCTAATCAGATTGTTGATCATTGTCAACCCCTTTGCGCACGAAAAGGGCTTCTGTCAAGGCTTGGAAAACGGAAGGCCCTAACTCTTCGGGACGGGAGCAAAGGGATAAATCTTGCGATTCCAGGTGGTTACGAGCAAGAGCGCTCATCTGCGGCCCTAGTATCGTACCCAATTGTTTGCGTCTTTTTTGAAAGCAAATCTTTAACATTTTAGCGAGCGCCGCCTGGTCGCCGGCATACCTGTCCTTCTTCGGCTTAAGCTCCAGCACTTGCGACCAGACTTTTGGCGCGGGGTAAAAGACAGACGGCGGCACATCCATGATTTTGCGGGCGGAAACGAAACTTTGCAGCCAAACGGAAAGAGCGCCGTAAATCTTGCCGCCGGGCGCAGCGGTAATGCGTTGGGCCACTTCCTTTTGCACCATAACCACCGCCCGCTCAAAGCCGCGGCTTGCGGCAACCAAGTCCCAAAGCAGGGGCGAAGCAATGTTATAAGGCAGGTTGCCCGCGATTTTCCAACCCTTTTCCGATTTATCCAGGCGCTCCCAGGCGAAGGTTAGGGCATCCGTGTTCAAGGGCAGACAGCTTACTCCGGCCTCGGCGCAAGTGCCGGCATGAGCAAAGGCCCAATGCGCGTCTTTTTCCAAAAGCACCAGACCGGCGGGTCTTTCAGCACAGATATGCCGGGTCAGCGCGCCCGCGCCGGGGCCGATTTCCAGAATATAATCGTCGGGTCGGATACTCAGGGCTTCGACGATGCGCCGGGCGGTACCCACATCCTTAAGGAAGTTTTGCCCCAGGCTTTTTTTCAGCCTGGGCCGGTCCGGAGATTGGGCTGGTCCGCGTGCGCTCATATTTTGCTCCACTGCTTTCTGCGTCGGGCTTGCTTACGGCGGCGGTAGCCTCTGATGGCGCGGCGGGCCAGAAAGTAACTGATGATGGAGGCGGGAACTCCCAAAGCTACCCCTCCCACGAGCATGACTAAAAACCAGTTCCAGC
Source organism: uncultured Desulfovibrionaceae bacterium (assembly GCA_965364745.1). GTDB lineage: Bacteria > Desulfobacterota > Desulfovibrionia > Desulfovibrionales > Desulfovibrionaceae > JAVBRZ01. The sequence continues at coordinate 8,553 of CBDTYX010000026.1, forward strand.
CTTGCTCCAGCATGACCGTGAGTTCCAGGAGATCAGGATCAAACGGCGGCACCTCCCACGGGATAATCAGCTTTCCTGCATAATAAAGCATGAGGTAGAACGGAATCATGTTGATGGGATTGGAGATCCAGGTGCCCAGGGCGGCGGCTATTTTGCTGCCGCGCACCGGAAAGGCCACAGCTACAGCCACGACAGTCTGAAAGGGAATAATGGGCAGAAAACCTACAAACATGCCGGCGGCAAAGCCTACGGCCACATTGTGTACAGGCATCTGTTGCCTGACCAGGTGCAAGTATATGTAGCGGAGAATGCGCTTTAGCTTTACCCGCAGGGGGTAGTGTTTGTGCCGGCGTTTTTTGGGCATGGCTGCGAAAGGCGCGGCTAGTCCGCGAGATCGAACTCTCTGAATTGCATGGTCATGCCCGCCCGGCCTTGCGAGGCCGACCGCAGACTTGTGGAAAAACCGAAGGTGGCCCGCAGGGGCATGATCGCGGCCACGAGCTTGCCGCCCGGCACATCGTCCACGGCTTCCACCCGGCCGGATTTGCTGGAGACAAGCCCGATGACGTCGCCGAGGTGCGCCTCAGGCACGCTGATGCTCACATCCATGAGCGGTTCAAGGCAGGCGGGAGCAGCTTTTTCCAGGGCTTCACGCAATGCGGCGCCGGCGGCCATATGAAAGCCTACGGCCGAAGACACGCCCTGTTTGCGGGCAAGGTGCGTCACCGTAACCGCAACGTCGTCAACACTGTAACCCAAGGCGCCGCTTTGCAGCGTATCGGTGAGACCTTCGCGTACGGCATCTATAAGTGTGGAGGGGAAATCACCGGCTTCAGGGGCGCTTACATCAACAGTATTGCCGCTGCCGCGCGAGGCGGGCGCGACCTTAACGCCCACTTCGCCGTGGTGCATAGTGTTGCCGAGCTCACGCTCAAATACGCTGATGACCTCTCCCTCCAGGGTGACGGTTTCTTTGCGTATGACCGTGGGGCGCCCGGCGCGCGGGGCAATGTTGTATTCACGCTGGATGCGCTCTAAAAGCACTTCCAGGTGCAGTTCGCCCATGCCTGAAACATTGCGGTGCCCGCTGGATTCATCCACTTCCAGGCTCAAGGTCGGGTCTTCAATGAGAAAACGCTTCAGGGCCTCGTCCAGCTTGTCGCCCTCTTCGGTGTTTCTGGGCTCTAAGGCGATGGTCAGCACCGGCTCCAGGGCAGTGATGTCTTCCAGTAAAAAATGATGGCCTTTGGCGCACAAGGTATCGCCGGTGCGGGCTTTGTTTAAGCCGGAAACAGCCGCAATTTCGCCGGGGCCGGCTTTTTCCAGGGGAGAGTGCCGCCTGGCTTCAAGGTGAAACAGCTTGGCCGCGCGTTCATCCGCATTGCGGGTAGCATTGTGGATCATATCGCCGACCTGGAGCGTGCCCGCGTAGATGCGCACAAAAGCCAGGGGGCGATTGTTGTCCACAACCACCTTGAAAACCAGGGCCGCCAGAGCGGCCTGGGCCTCGGGCTGCAACAGACGAGCCGCATCTTCACTTAAATGGGAGCGGCCGGAAAGTTCCCAAGATTCCATGGGATTGGGCAGAAAATCGACAATGGCGTCCATCAGCGGCTGCACGCCGGAGTTTCTTAAGGCGGAGCCGGCAAACACCGGCGTCCATTCATTCTGTTTGGTTCCGGCGGCAATGATTTTACGCAGCAAGGCCGGATCCAAGTCTTTGCCCTGCAGGTAAGCGTCTAGAACGGCATCACTGTGGTCGGCCAAGGCTTCAATGAGGCGCTCGCGCCAAGGCTGGGCCGCGGCGGACTCTTCTTCGGTTAAGGGGCGGCGGGTAATTTCCGCGCCCTGGCTGTTCTGGTCAAAGCTAAGGTGCTCCAGGGCGATGAGGTCAATGACTCCGGAAAAAGTATCGCCGCTGCCGGACGGGATGCACACCGACAGAGGGCGCGCGCCCAACCGCTCGGCCATGCTTTTGAGCACGGCCTCAAAATCCGCGCCGGGTCGGTCCATTTTATTGATAAAGGCCAGCTTGGGGATGTTGAACTTCTCAGACTGCCGCCACACGGTTTCCGATTGGGGCTGTACGCCGCCCACGCCGCAAAACACGGCCACCACACCGTCGAGCACGCGTAAGGAGCGCTCCACCTCAATGGTGAAATCCACGTGGCCGGGCGTGTCGATAACGTTGATGGTCGCATCGTTCCAGGCGCAGGAGATGCAGGCCGAGGCAATGGTAATGCCGCGCTCCTGTTCTTCGGGCATAAAGTCCATGGTGGCCGCGCCGTCATGCACTTCGCCCATGCGGTGGATTTTATGCGTATAGTATAGGATGCGCTCGGTGAGCGTGGTTTTTCCGGCGTCAATATGCGCGATAATGCCGATGTTGCGAATCTGTTCCATAAAACGGGCCGCGTGAGGTTTACAGCTTGCTGAACAATGAAAAACTGTGGTTGAGAAAAAATGCCGCGTTGAGCTCCGGCCAAATCCAGCACCCGCAATGCTCATAATCCAGGCGCAATGCCGTATCGCAGCGCAGGGGCGCAGAATTTTTTTCCGAAAGCACGGCGGCGTAAGCGCCTTCCATATTTTGCGGCAAGGCCTCTTCCCCTTGCGCCACATGTAAGTCAGCATCAGGATGCAACGCAACCAATACGGCATGATACGCTTTCGCATCGGTTCCAGTCAACAAAATTCGCGGCGGCGGACCTTCCTGGCGCAGCAAGGCTGCGCGTTCATCGTTGCAGGCCGCATAAATTTCTTTGCTCCAGGCCGGCGCGCCCAAAATGAGCACCCGTCCCGTTCCTTGCGCAATAAGATGCGGCGAGTTCATAAATTTGCGCAGGCCTACGAGAAAGCTCTCCACAGTCATGGCCGCCACATTTTCAATGCCGGATAGCTCCCAGGCGGCCAGCACGGGTGGAGGCGGCGTGGCGGACGTATTTTTTTCGTGCAGGGCAATGCTCCAGATAAGGGGCGCTCCGGCCAACTGCGCGGGTACGGCCGCGGCTAAGGCGCGCGGCGCAGCGGGGTAGTCGGCGTCATGCACAATCAAGCACCAGGGGGCGGGGGCGGCGGTTTGGCTGCACATCGTCGCGCCATATGAAATTTCCGTGCGTTTATGCCCAGGCGGCAGGCGCTGCTCCAAAAATTCATGCTGGACAGCGATATTTTTTTTCAAATGTCCGCGCAAAATCGGCCCGGCCTGCTCGTAGCCCTCAGCCAGACAATCATCAGAAAGGCGTCCGTCTTCCAGAAAAGCCCAGAAATCGTGCATGGTCTTGCCCTCGTTCGTGGTGTTTGCCGGCCTTAAGCTAAACATAAAAAAGCCCGCGTGAAAAGACTTCACGCGGGCTTAAATGCGTAAAAATCGACTGTTACATCTGATTGATGGCCTTGGCCAGGCGGGAAACTCTGCGGGCGGCGTTTTTCCAATGCAGCACGCCTTTGCCGGCGGCTTTGTCCAGAGTGGAAGTGGCCCTGACCAGAGCGGCTTTGGCCGCGTCGGAATCCTGCTGCTGAACAGCGGCGCGCACGTCTTTGATCACATTTTTGATTCTGGTGCGCACGGTACGGTTACGGGCGGCGTTCTTCAGGCTCTGCTTATGCCTCTTGATAGCGGATTTATGGTTAGCCAAAGCAAATCTCCTTAAAAGCTGTTGCTTAATCTGTTCTTTTTCAAGCTTCCGGCGTTGTTCATGCAGCCGCTTAACGCCGTGAGTGCAGTGTTTAACCCTGACTTGCGGGATTGTCAACATCTTTGTTCTCATACGAGAACTTTTTTATGAGTACAGCAAGCGGCGAGGAGTCGCAGTAGCCAGGAGGCGACGCGATCCTCATGTGGCTTGATTAAAAAGGAGTAACAGCAAACAAAAGAAGAGGAAGGCGATAGCGGCAACAGCACGTGCCCGGGCATTGAATATTTGTTCTTTGGAATAAATCTCGGAGGAATTAGGTTCTGATTTCTCTTTTGAGGATGGATAGCTTTTTATAAAACTGCGAAGAGTGTAAATTCCTACTCCAACAGCCATTATAAATCCTACAACGCCTGTAATTAAGACTACTCCGTCTCCCCCTCCAGTAGGAGACATGATAAAGGCTACAGCTGCCGAGGCTAATGCCATGCACTTTAAAATTCCCGGTAGAAAATTCTGAGCAAAAACATATCCTCCAGCCATGATTAAAAAACTATAAGCTATGCCGCCGCATAGTAAAATATATATTATTCCCGCAGCCTGCCGCTCATTGTCGTTGATTAGGGGATAAAAAAGAAAAAATAAAGGAACCAGCAGCCACAAATAAAGAGATTTTTTATTTTTTTCATCTGGGAGGTAGGTCATCATGCTGCCGGAACGCTCCACATACGAGACAAGATTGTTCTCTTCTCAATCGGGGTTCAGGAGGAACGGTATATTTTGTCGAAGCGTTCTTTGGCAAAAGGAATATTGAGATTTCTTCACCGCTTTCTGTTTTAATCCTGGATTCCACTGTTTTCACAGGGAATGACGGTTGAGGCGAGGCTGGTTTGCGGCCCGCGCTTTCTTGGCTCCATTTCACTCCGCTCAGCCTAAAGGGAAACGGTTTCGCCATTATATAATCTCTTCCCAGTTCAGAACAATCAGGGTTCAGGAGGGGAG
>CBDTYX010000027.1:0-12952 GCA_965364745.1 uncultured Desulfovibrionaceae bacterium
GTTTACAGGCACGGGCAGATCTTCGCCCGCTCCGGCTTTTATCTTCAGTTTGCCGTCTTCTTCCGAGGAGAAGGAGAGCAGGCTCTTGCCGCCCGGGCCTTTAAGCTCGGCCGTAAACGGCTTGTTTCTGTCCGGGTTGGCCGCGTAATATTTGCTTAAACCCAAGAGGGCCATGGCGTTGTCCTGGGTGGTGTACCAATGCCTCTTCAGGCCCGACTCCTGCAGGCTTTTGGCCAGCAGGCCGGCTTCCGAGGCCGAGGGCTCCACCTGGCTCCAGGCGGTTAAGAGAATGGCCTTGTTGCGCGGCGTGGATTCCAGGGTGGGGTTAATGCCGCCCCAGTCCATTTCCGGCAGATCGCCGAGATTGCGCAAGGGCTTGGCCGACTTCTGCTGCAAGGCCATGGCCGCGGCCAGGTAGACTCGGCCCGAGGGGGTGAGCAGGGCGCGGTCTTCATGCAGCTGCTGCAGCCAGGCCAGAGGCGCCTGCCCGGCCATGGTCAGCACATAGGCGGCATAGGCCTTGGTGGACAAGGTATAGTCGTAGTTGTGCGGGGTAATGGCCCCGGCCGGAATGGCCATGATCTGCTTGAGGAAGTTCAGAGATGAACTTAAGAGCCCCTCGGGCAGAGGCGTCTTGGTTTGCGCTTCCCACAGGAAATGGGCGGCGTAAACCGAGGTCCACAAGTTGGGCCGGCTTTCGCCGGGCCAGGTGGCGTAGCTGCCGTCATAGAGCTGCATGAAGGAGATGCGTTTGACCGCCAGGGCCAGAGCGTCATCAATATTTTTCTGGTCCACAAAGGCCGGATCAATATCCCCGAGCATGCCCGGCAGAACCACAAACGGCCAGGCCTTGGACACGATCTGCTCCAAACAGCCGTAGGGGTAGTCGTAGAGGTAGTTAAGGGCCGGCAGGAGGTTGGCGCTGGGCCCTTTACCGCCTACAAAAGCCATAGCCGCCGTGCCGGGCGTCCAGATGTCCGGAACGTCCAGCTTGGCCTCGCTATTGCCCACCACCATGCCCGAGCCGCTTAAGGTGACTTTGGGGAAGGGCGAGCGCACCGGGATTTCCACAGTCTGGGAGTAAGAGTTGTCCGGGTCGCCGCCAATGACGGACTCCACAGTGACAATCCCTAAGCCCACATCAGGCCCGGCCTTGATTTTAAACTCGCCGGAAGGGCCCGCCTGGCCGCCGCCGGCTGAGACCGGGGCCATATCCACTTTCAGGCTGTCCTTGTCCAGACGCTGCAGCGGGCCGGACACGGTGATCTTGACCTCGCCTTTGAGCTCTTTGGCCGCGCCGGCGGACATAAAGGCCTTGACCGGGATGATGAATTCATCGCCCGGGGCCACGGCGCGCGGACCCGTGGCCTCCACCACCAGGTCGCGGGCGATGGTCACGTGTTTATCCGCACTGCCCAGGAACTTGCCCGAAGAGGCCACGGCCATGAGCCGCCCCTTGCCGCTGAATTCAGGCAAGTCCAGGCTGATTTCGGTCTGGCCCGAAGCCGGCACGTCCACTTTGCCTAGGAAAAGGGTCAGCATGATCTGGTTGCGTTTTACCGCCGACATATAATCGGCCATACCGTCGTCAGGTCCGCCGCCGCCGGCTTTGAGCAGGGGCGTGGCCCTGCTTTCCGGCTGGGTCAGTTCATCGTAGAAGTCCGCGCCGGTAATCCCCAAAGCGCGCTGGGCCCAGAACAGGGACATGGGGTCCGGGGTCTGGTAGTTGGTTAAGGAGAGGATGGCCTCATCCACCAGGTAGAGGCAGACTTCGCCCGAAGACGGAGCGCCGCCGGATCTGGCCAGCTTGACGGTCACGGGCAGGGTCGCGTTGGGCAAGGCTTTGTCCGGGCTGTCCAAGGTTACGGTGAGCAGGTTGTCCTGTTTACCCACGCGCAGCGGGGCCACGCCATAGGCGCGGTGGCTGGACCATTTGCCTTCGGCCTGCACCGGTTTGACCACCCAGGCCAGGCAATAGACGTTGGGGATGAAATCAGCGGTCACAGGCACAGCAATGGTCACTTCCTCGCTGTCCATATCCATGACCCGGCTCACGAGCGTGCGCCCGGATTCCACGTTGAATAGCAGGCGGCCCTTGAACGGGGCGCGCACGGTTACCTGGGCGGTGTCGCCCACGCGGTATTCGGTTTTATCGAAGTTGATTTCCGCAACGGTCAGGCGCGAGCCGCTCTCGTCTTCGTCTTCACTGTCGCGCCAGTAGGGCGACCAGACCTGAATGCGGGCCGCGGCGGCCGCATCATGCGGACCGACTACGCGCACCCGGTAGGTGCCGGTGCGGTTGGGGGTAAACGCGAAATCGCCGCTGCCGTTAACCAGCGGCGCTTCGCCCTTGCTCACGCTGAGCAGCTCTTCAGTGTATTCGTAGTGATAGGAGCCGTTGGGATTGCGCTCATAGTTATAATGCCCCACCACCCGCTCAATGGTGTATTTGACGGATTTGACCTCGGCCAGAGGTTTGCCGTCCACATCCACGGCCACAGCGGTGAAGGTGGTGGTTTTGCCCGGCTCGACCACGCCTTGCGGGAGCTTCAGGCCCAGTTGCTCGTTGCGCGGGTAATACGGCACCTGCAGGGCCTTGCTCACCCAGCGGCCGCCGTCTTCCTGCACGCTGAGCAAAAACATCCAGTTGACCATGGACGGCGCGGCCTTGTCGCTGGCGGCGGCCTTGTAAGTATAAGCGCCCCGCCCAGCTTCATCCAGCTGGGCTTCTACCAGGGGTTTGTCGCTGGAGGTCTCAAAACGGTTGTCATCGCCAAAGTATACGCCGGGCCAGTCTTTATGGCTGAAGGTGCCGACCAGGCTGGTGCGGTCCAGGGTATACGTCAACTTGGAGCCGGGCGCGCCGAAAAGGTAGTCGGCTTTAAGATCCAGCTTGAGTTCTTCATCGCCGATGATTCTTTCGGCCGAACCGCCTAAGCTGACCTCAATGCGCGGAGGCACGAACTCTTCCACGTTGAAAAAGGTCTGGCCGAAAGCATTGTCCTCTCCGCCGGGCGCAAAAACGAGCAAAGTGTACCCGCCGGTGGGCGCGGAATCGGGCAGGTTGAAGCCGCCTGTAAATCCGCCTTCCCGGCTAAGCACGCCGCTGCCGCGCAGCATTTCCCGCCCCGTGGGCGACATGACTTTGAACAGCACGGGCCCGGGCGCGGGCGGCAGAAGTTGCTCATCGCGCAAGAGGGCCTTGAAGTCCACGTGCTCGCCGGGGCGGTAAACGCCGCGTGAGGTGAAGCAGAAGGCCTTGTAGGGCAAATCGTCCCAGCTCTGGCCCCAGACGTCGAACTCCGGGTTGTTCAGCAGGTTGGAGGCCAGGTTGATGTAGGAAACGTCGCCATTGGAGGTAACCATGACCAGGGCCGGAGCCAGGGGCTGGGGCCAGGGGCCGGGCGACTCCGGCTTGAGATTGACCAGGCCTTCAGCGTTGGTGCGGCCGGAGGCCACCACCTGGTTGCTTAAGGAGTAGGCGGTCACGTTGGCGCCGGCCACGCCTTTGCCTTTGGCCAGGCTATTGACCCAAACCTGGAGGCCGTCCTGGCGCTTTAAAACCACGGAAGCGAGGTCGGTGATCAGGATGACCTGTTCGCTCTGCGTATCGTATCCCCATTCGTAGTTATCGGGGTCTTTGGCTTCCATGGGCGTGGCGTAGGCTCGCAGCATATACAGGCCGCGCAGATTTTTGTCTTTGATCAGGTTGGTGAGGTCGGTGAGGTCAACGGCCTTGTGGAAAACCTGATTGCGCGGCTCCACCAGATCCACCTGCATGGTGCCGCAGAGCTTGGAAAACTGCTGGCTGAACTGGTTGATATCCCAGTATTCATTGGCCATTTCCACAGGGATGTTGTTGTCGTACAGGCGCCACAGCGAAAATTCCACACGCTTGATGTTCACGCCGCTCACCGGCACGCGCAGGCCGTTTCCCGGAGTAATGACCATGCGCCGGCCCTCGCCCGCGCCCATATTTAGAAAAGGTAAAATTTCCGGAATGGTCTGCACGGTCTGATAGCTTTTGGCGAGCTTTGTGCCGTTTTCCGCCGGCAGGCCTTCTTCCAGGCGCACGACCACGTTTTCGCCGGCGGTCCATTTGCCGGTGATTTCCAGGGAATAGTTGCCGTCGTTCCAGATGACCTTTTCCACCTTGTCCGGCGTGACTTTGATGAAGGGGCGCACGGCCTCGGGGTCTAGAGGCGAGGAAGTCTGGATGTAAATGGTGCACTGGCCCTCGCCGGTTACGTTTTGATAAGCGCCGGACACAGTCACGGGGGCTTCGGAGGTGGCCGAAGTGCTGACCACCCCCACGGTTTTCTGCGCGGAAATGACGTAAGAGGCCGCCCGGCCCAGAGGTTCCGGTCCGATAGTGGAAACGAGGTCCGGGCCGAAAGTCAGGAGATATTCGTCGCTCTTGGGGTCGGTTATGCTGAGCGCCAGATATTGGGAGGCTTCAGCGGTCACGACCTCATAGTCAACCGGCTTGCCGCCCTTGGCCGAAGGCGTGACGGCCAGGTTCTGGCGTAATACTTCCGGGTCCACAGGCAGGTTGAAGGAAATCATGATTTCCAGTTTGTCGTCTTGCCAGTTGGTCTGCTGCGCCCCGGTGATGGTCAGGGGCATGGAAATGAAATTGAGCTTCTGGATGACTTCTTCGCCGTCAAGCGCCTTCAGCCCGGGGCGCAGGGCAATGATGTAGCGGGTGGCCGGGGTGTAAGGCTGATGCGGGGTGAACACAAAAGTCTGGTCATTGTCCCATACTCCCTCGCCGTCAATGGGCGGGGTCAGGGTCAGCGGGGCCTCATCCATGCCCAGGGTTTGCTTGGTATTTTCCGCCGCCACCATGGGCGAGGAAAAGCTCAAAGTAATGGATTGGCGCGGGCCCATGATTCTGTCGCTTTGCACATGCACATACACGCCGTCTTGTCCGGTGCCGGATTTGAAATCTTTCAGCAGAAAAGGCAGCCCGATAACTGCGATAAGCAGTAAAACAGCCAGCCCGAAAAGCATAGAATGTTTGTTGCGCATGTTTTTTTCCTTTTAATTGAGAAAATGGCGGAGAAAAGAACGGCGGTTTCCCTGCTTGGATTTAACCTCAAAACCTTGTATTTGTCGATACCGGCGCGCAATTTTCCTTAAACTTTTTCTTGGCGGAAGGAGCTTTCCGTTTCGGCATTTTTCAGTTAAGACCAAAGGGCTGCCAAGCCCGCGCAACAGGAACGTAAGGCAACATGTTTATCCACAATATCGACCCCATAGCTTTTTCCATCGGCTCTTTTCAGGTGCACTGGTATGGCCTGACTTACCTGATGGGTTTTGTCGCGGCCTGGCTTCTGGCCATGTCCCGCGCGCGCAACCCCGCCTGGGGCTGGAAGCGGGAGGAAGTGGACGGGCTGATCACCGCCGCGGCCTTGGGCGTGGTTTTGGGGGCGCGGCTGGGCTATTGCCTGTTTTACGACCCCATGTACTTCGCCGCCCACCCGCTGGATGTCTTCAAAGTCTGGCACGGGGGTATGTCTTTTCACGGCGGGGCCATCGGCGTAATCATCGCCGTGCTTTTATTTTGCCGCAGCGCAAAGCGTAAATTTTTGGAAGTGGGCGATTTTTTGGCCCCTCTGGCTACGCCGGGTCTTCTGGCCGGGCGCCTGGGCAATTTCATAAACGGCGAGCTGTGGGGCAAGGTTACCGATATGCCCTGGGGCGTGGTTTTTCCCACGGGCGGGCCTCTCCCGCGCCACCCCAGCCAGCTTTATGAAGCCGGTCTGGAAGGCCTGGTCCTGTTTATCATTCTGTGGTGGTATGCCTCGCGGCGGCCCCCGCTGGGCAGGGTTTCCGGCCTGTTTCTGCTGGGCTACGCCCTGGCCCGTTCCTTTGTGGAATTTTTCCGCGAGCCTGACGCGCACATAGGCTATCTGGCCTTCGGCTGGCTGACCATGGGCCAGATTTTATGCCTGCCCATGATCGCGGCGGGCCTGGCCCTGCTTTTCTGGCCGCGTAAACCGACCGCCGCTGTTACGGCAGGGGAGCAAAAGCTTTCTCCCGGCGGCAAGCCGAAAAAGCGCAAAAAAAGATAGGCCTCGGCAGAGCAAGGCCCGAGGCCTCAAATAATCAAGATTGACAGGGCGGAGTTTTCATGGAATGGAAGCCTGACGATTTTATTTCAGGACTCAGTTGGAGGTCGCATGGCTAAAGAAGAAGCCATTGAAGTAGACGGAGTGGTGCAGGAAGCCCTGCCCAACGCCATGTTCGAGGTGGAGCTGGAAAACGGCCACCGCGTGTTGGCGCATATTTCCGGAAAAATGCGCAAATTTTATATCCGTATTCTGCCTGGGGACAAGGTCAAGGTTGAGCTTTCGCCTTACGACTTGACCCGGGGCCGCATCACTTACCGGATGAAATAAGCCGCGACGGAACTTTTTTTGCGCAAACCGTCCGCGCTCCGCGGTCGGGAGGCGCGGTCCGCCCTGTCGGGGCGTTGCTTTATTTCTTTTTCACCACACCCATAACCTGCTTAAGCCGCACGGAGATACAATTTGGATTTGCTGTCGTTGCTTCTCTATGCCTCTATCGCCGCAGGCTTTTTAATGGCCTTCAGCCTGGGGGCCAACGACGTGGCCAATTCCATGGCGCCTTCAGTGGGGGCGAGGGCTATTACCGTGCGCCAGGCGGTATTTATCGCTGCCGGGCTCAATTTTTTGGGCGCGGTTTTTTTCGGCTCGGAAGTTACAGACACCATCTGCCGGGGCATTGTGCCGCCCGAGGCCATCGGCGACCCCAACCTGCTGGCCATGGGCATGTTTGCGGCGCTTTTGTCCGCCGGGCTATGGGTGCTGCTCGCTACCTTCACCGGCCTGCCCGTGTCTTCCACCCACTCCATTGTGGGCAGCATTGTGGGCTTCGGCATTGTGGCCGGCGGCTTTGACGTCATTAATTGGGGCAATATGGGCAATATTGTGCTCTCCTGGCTCATTTCGCCCTTTTTCGGCGGCCTGCTCGCCTTTTTGATCTTCATTCATATCCGCCGCTTTATCCTGCTGCAAAACGACCCTGTGGGCCACGCCAATTTTTGGGTGCCGGTCTGGGGCGCATTGACGCTGGGTCTCGTGGTGCTCTCCTTTTTATATAAAACCCCCTTCGGCAAAAAGCTGCACCTGCCCGGCTACCTGAGCCTGGGCATCGCAGCCGGGGCTATGATTGCGCTGGCCTTGCTCATCCGTAAAGTGTTCATCCCCCGGGTGGGTAGCGGGCTAAACTCCAGCCGGGCCATTGAAAAAATGTTCCAGAAGCTGCAAATCGCCACAGCCTGTTATGTGGCCATTTCCCAGGGCGCCAACGATGTGGCCAATGCCGTAGGCCCGGTGGCCTCCATTTATGCCATGTATCAGAACAACGCCGGCCTGGGCGGCCCCACGGCTTTGCCCACCTGGCTGCTGGGCATGGGGGGCGTCGGCATTGCCTGCGGCATCGCCCTTTTGGGCTACAAGGTCATTGCCACTTTGGGGCAGAGTCTTACCAAGCTGACCAACACCCGCGGCTTTGCCGTGGCCTTTGGCGCGGCCACCACCGTGCTTTTGGCTTCGCATTTGGGCATGCCGGTGTCCACCAGCCATGCGGCTGTGGGGGCCATTGTGGGTGTGGGCGTGGCCCGCGGATTCAAGGCCGTGGACTTTAGGGTCCTGTCTAAAATCGTGCTCTACTGGGTGCTTACCGTGCCCATTACCGCGTTTACCTGCATTGTTATTTATGAATTGTTGCGGTTTGTAGTTTATTAGCGGCACGGTTTAAAGCTTGCAAAAATTTAAAAAAAGTCTAGAAATTAATTGTTCAGCATTTCACAAGGTGTTAATGTGAAGATGCCGCTGTCTGTTCAGGAGTGCGCGCAAGCGCGCCGGATGCGGCGGAAAAACGCTTTAGGGCGTTATGGGGATTTTACCGGATCGTTTTATCCGGGAGGCTGCTATGTCACTACGCTTACCTTTATTCGGCATTTTGCCGCTGCGCTCGCCCATTGAAGCGTTGGCGACCCATTATGACCTTATTTACCAGGGTTCGGCTCTTATTGAAGAGTCGCTCACCCACTACATTGAGGGCGGCACCTCGCGGACTTTTTTGAGCATTCAGCAGTCCGTGGATGAAATTGAAAACGAGGCCGACAAGGTGGACCGCAGCATCCGCAACCATTTGCCGCGCGGACTTTTTCTGGCGGTGGATCGCGGCATGTTCCTGTCGTACATTTCCCGGCAGGACACCATTTTGGACGCGGCCCAGCAAAGCCTCGACTGGCTGAGCATGCGCCCTGTGCCCATTCCGGAACAATTCCAGGCCGATCTTGCCCTGGTGGTGCGTGAAACTCAGAAGACGGTCACGGCCCTGGGCCCGGCCCTACGCACCTTTATTGATTTCATCAGCGGCGAAAATTACGACCGGGTGGAAGTCAAAGCCGCCTGCCGTGAAGTGCGCAACCAACACCGCCACTTAAGTCACTTGAGCCATCAGGTTACAGCCGATGTGTATAACACCGATATGGACTTTAAAGACATTTACCAGCTGATTCATTTTGTGGAGCGCCTCTACCACATGAGCCACTCCACCGAAGGCTGCGCCAACATTCTGCGGGCCATGATCGCAAAGTAGCGCGATTTACTGGGGGGAGGCGTTTTTTACGCAGGCTCGCTGCAAAATTTTTCAAAAACCTCAAAAAAGGGCGGGCTTTAAATGCCCGCCCTTTTTTATCAGACAGCAAAACCTCGCCCAAACGCCGGTTGCGGCAAATTAAGACTGCAGCCGCTCTATAAGCTCATTCAGGGTGGCGGCTTGCCCGGCCAAATCTTCCACAGCCTCCGAGGCCGCGCTCATGGCCGCAGAGGTTTCGTCGGAAATACGGTTTACCTCTTCCAGGGCAATGTTTATTTCGTTGCTGGCCGCGGACTGTTCTTCGGCGGCCGTGGCTATGGACTGCACCTGCCCGGCGGTGTCTTCCACCAGCGAAACAATGGCGGTAAGGCTTTCGCCCGCCTGCCTGGCCAAATTGGTTGCGGCATCTATGGCGTCTCCCGCCCTTTCCACGCTCTGGATATTTTCATAAGTGCCGTTTTGAATGCCGGTAATCACCTCATTTACTTCACGGGTGGCCTGCATGGTTTTTTCGGCCAGCTTGCGCACTTCATCGGCCACCACGGCAAAGCCCCGCCCGGCCTCGCCGGCACGCGCCGCCTCAATGGCCGCGTTCAGGGCCAGCAGGTTGGTCTGGTCGGCAATATCGTTAATGACATTGATGATCTGGCCGATGCCGTCCGCCTGCTTGCCCAGGCTGGCCATACCTTCTTTAAGGGCCGCGGCGTGATTATCCACCGCAACGATGCTTTCCACCACCTTTTCCACCACCCCGGCGCCCTCCTGGGCTTTGGCGCGGGTTTCACTGGCCGCGGCCGAAGCCTCGGCCGCGCTGCGGGCCACTTCCATTACTGTGGCGTTCATCTCGGTCATGGCTGTGGCGGTTTCGGTCATGCGGTTGTGCTGCATGGCCGCGCCCCGGCTGGACTGCTCCACCTGCGCGGACAGCGATTCACTGGCCGCGGACACGTGCCCGGCCACATCTCTGGCCGAGACTGCGGCTTCGGCGATGTGCCTGGAATTTTCCTCAATCAGCCGCTGCTTTTCCACCGCATCGGTAAGGTCAATCCAAATGGACAGCGTGCCCAGAATATTGCCGCCTTTATCATGGAACGGGGCTGAAGAAATAAGGGCATGCTTGGTGTTGCCCTTGTGGGTGGTAAACTCGCGCTCGGCGGTGAGGAGCTTGTTTTCGCGCAGAGCCTTGGTGGAAATGGTTTCCTGCGTTTTATCGCCCCAAATATATTCGCCGGAGGACTGGCCCGCATAATCTTCGGGGGAGCCGCTGCGCTCAATGAGATCCAGCATATGCTGGTTGGTGAACACGGTTTTGTCTTCAGGCGAAAATACCGAGCAGGGCACGCTCATGCCGTGCAAAATTCCTTCGGAAAAGGCCAGTTGTTTTTGTAAGTGCGCCATAAGGTCGGTAAGGTTGGACGCCAGTATGCCGAGTTCATCCTTTCTATTTAAGGAAAGAGAGCAATCGCGGCCTTCGCGGCAGTCTTTGGAAAAACGGGTTATCAGCTCAATGGGCCTTAAGATGCAGCTGAAAAGCACAACGCCGAGGGCCAGCACCACCACGCAGGCGGCAATGCCCAGCACAAGGGTCAGAGTGTATGAAAACGATGTTTGCGCCGCAAAGGCGCTTTCCAGGTTGGCGACATCTTCCTGCACCCGCTCGCTCAGAGCCAGGAAGCCGGCCTGTATTTCCGCAAGAGCGGGCAAGGTTTTGTCTTTGTAATACGCCCGCGCCTCTTCATCCCCGCCCGCGTTTTTAAGCTCTTGAATGGGCTGGGCCGTGGCGTGCAGGTCTTTGTGCGGCTGCTCCAAGGCGGCCAAAAGGGGCTCAAGGTCGGGAAACTTCGCCAGCACCGCCTATTTTTCAGGCCCGTAATACCACTTGCCAAATCCGCATTGCGTGGGATCCTTAACCACGGACAGCTCTTTTTCGTCTTTGCTGATCAGGTAGTTTGAAAGATTGTTGACCCATTGCAGATGTTGCACTTCCCGTTCAAGGACAGCGCGCCGGAGGTCGGTTCCCGCGTTCAGCTTCCCGATGTCGTCGGTCATTTTATCCAGGGCGTGGGTGGCAAAAGCGGCGTTTAAAATGGTTAAAAGAAGAATCAAGCCTATGCCGGAGATGAATTTTGTCTTTACGCTCAGATTTTTCCACCAGGTCATAAAGCACCTCTTTTTAGCAATAAGTAGCTATAAATAATAATTCAAATATATCCTAGTATAACGCCATGCCTTTGTCTAGGGGTATTTGATTGATTTATAATTAGATAATTGGCTGTTTACATAAAATAATTTGGCGGACACGTACTTTCTGAAGATTTGCTGCGCGCTTTCCTTTGCCGTTGCCGTCGAGCGTATGCTTTTAATTCATTTTATTGTTTATAAAAGCGTTTTTTGTTACAAACAGAAGCATATTTTCGGCGCGAGGGAGCAGCGGCGGAAAGACGAAGCGCGACTCGCCGGTCGCGGCCCTATCAGGATTTGCCTATATATCTCGGTCGCGAACCGTTATAGAAACGCAATAGTTAAAAACAGGCAATGAGGGCCCCGGGGAGGAGCGATTATGTGGAGCCTGCTTTCAGACATGGGTGTTTCAGTTGCGGGCAGTTTGGCCAAGGGCGCGGGTCTGGGACTCGTTGCCGGGCTGCTGCTCATTTTTATTTGCCGCAAGCTGGGTTTGTTTGTCCGGCAAAGCCAGGTCCGCCGCGCGTTGGCGGGCTTCTATCATGTATATATTCCGTTGGTTTTCGTCGGGGTGGGCGCGACCTGGTTTCTCTGCATTGATTTGCAAACGCAGACTGTGCACGTGTACGACTCCATCCGGCCGCAGGTCACGGCCATCTCCGTGCAGGCCACGGAAAGCATCTGGACCGCCGTACGCGGCGTCACGCCCGATGTTGACGGCGATATTTCCATTAAAGACGGCGTGATCGTGGTTGTACAAAAATACGCACAGCAGAAGTTTTTAGAAACCATGGAACAACTGCCCGAATTGCCCGGCCTGGTGCGCGATGCCGTGCTCTGGACCGGCGACGGCCTGTCCGCCGCCGTGGTTAATCTCTTTGAGGAGCGCCTCATTGAAGGCGCGGCCGGGCAGGTGGCCGTGGACCCGATCATGCTGCGCGCCATCTGGGACCGCAACATAATGCAGGGCATGCGCGAGGGCATGGTCACCGACCTCATGGCCTTGTGGCTCAACCGACCCTTCATCATGGTTGAAACCAAGGCCGGAACCATCGGTCTGTTTCTGCTTCTGCCCGTGTTGGTGGAGACCTTCTTCGCCATGCTGGCCGCCCGCCGCTACCGCAAACGCGCCGCCGTGGCCGCCATAACGGAAAACGAACCGAGCCCGGCCTAAGGGGCGGTTGAAGCAGCCCTTGGAAGAGGGGAACCCAAAGGGGATGATCCCCTTATCGCTGTTGTCCTCATCCGTAAGGCTTGCTGCCGGCGCGCTCGCCTAACGGTTGTGCAGCGCTTCGCTTGCACCGCTGGAGGCTAGGTTCCCCTCCTCCAGACCTCCTCCCCTTCTGAACCCCAATTGGGGGGGCTTGACGCAAGGGCTATGTCATCCTCCGGTGTGACCGGGGGGGGGCCGGTCCTTGTTCGAGCCGTCAGGCGAAAGAACCGCACTCCGCGCGCGCCCGCTCGCACCGCCATCCCCTGTGTAGACAGGGGATCCATGCCTTTTGCCTTTAGTCTTGCTTTTTCCGTTCGGCAAACCTCCCCCGCATACGCGCTCGTCCATCTTGACCGCGAGGCCCCGCCTGGTCTACAAGACCATTTAATAACCAGTGGAAGGAGGGTTTGTTTATGGAAGGTTTAGGCATCTGGTTGGGCGTGGCCGTGGTTTTGCTGGGTCCGGCCCTGTTTTATCGCTTCAAGCGTCAGGCCCGGGCCAAAAAAGAGCTGGAGGCCAACCCCACGGCCGCCAAACTGTACACCGACAGCGGCAAAACCATCTCCGACGGCATCAAGGTCCACACCCTCAACGGCCAAAAGCCCACCCTCGGTCTGGACGAGCGCGGCAACTACGTGATCTTGCGCCCCGGCGAAAACCGCCTCTCCGTCGGCTTCGTGGGCCTTAAAGACTTCGCCGTGTCCGTGGCCGCCACCACCGCTACCAAAGCCCCCGTGGAAGCTGCCGAAACTCAGGCCGAAATCGTCTGTCAGGCCGAACCCCGCCGCAACTACAAAATCGTGTTCGACAAAGCGACTTCGGCCTTCAGCGTGGAACCGTATTAGACTGGAATATTTCCCGGTTGCAGCGGTCTTCCGGAGGAGGGGAACCCCAAGGAGCTGAGCCCCTTGAGAGATCGGA
>CBDTYX010000028.1:0-12859 GCA_965364745.1 uncultured Desulfovibrionaceae bacterium
TCAGTTCCTTCCGGTTCCCCTCTCCCGGCGCGTTCGTTAATTGCCCGCGCCGCAGCATTTTTTATATTTCTTGCCGCTGCCGCAGGGGCAGGGATCGTTGCGGCCCACTTTGGGGTCCTCGCGGCGGTAGGGAGTGTGGCCGTCCACGTCGCCATCCATATAATACCACTGCCCGTTGTCTTTGCGGAAGTAGGCGCGTTCGCGGTGTTCGTTCGCGTTGTCGTGCACGGCGTATTTGGCGGTAAACACCACTTCGCCTTTATCGTCGCTCGCGCCGCCGCCGGCGGTTTCTTCAATAGTCAGGCCCTGCCAGGTTAGGGCGTCGCCTGGGGTTTTCAGGTCGCTTTCTTTAATATCGCCGCGCACGCTGGGGTGCAGGCTGGTGATCAGAAATTTGGTTTTGCCCAAAACGTGGGCGGAGTAACGCGCCCGCATGAGGGCTTCCGGGGTGGGGGCCTGAATTTTGCCGTCCAGAATGGGGCCGCAGCATTGTTCCAAAGGTTGATTGGAGCCGCAAGGGCAGTCCTGCATGGTGAATCTCCTGAAAAAAAATATCAGCGACCGGTAAAAATAAAGGGTTCAGTGCGGCCGCGCCCCAAGTTTGTGCCATATTTGCGGCGCTTCGTCCAGAAGGAAAGGCTTGGAACTTGTCGCATGATCGACTTTGGCTGCAAAATCGGCCTTTGGGCCATAGGCTGTGGGCAAGAGGCAAGTTTTATGCTTTTGATGCTTGCGATAGAGCTGGTGGTCAGTTAAGGTGTAAAAAAGCCTGAAAAAGATTTTAATCGGGCTGAAATAACGGCAGGAGGATATTAATGAATGAAAAAGACATGAACAACCGGCGGCAGTTTGTCCGTTTGCCCAAAGGCTACAGCGTGGAGATCAATGAGTTTAAGTTTCCCATCACCAGCCAGGACCGGGTAACGGCCACTTGCTCGGACATCAGCACGGGCGGCGTGTGTGTGGAATCGCCGGAAGCCTTTAAGCCCGGAACCCGGTTGCAGGTGCGGGTGCAGATTCCGCGTTTAAACAAATTCATGCCCGGCTTTTTTAAGATTTATGAAAATGACGCTGAGCAGTACCTCAATGCCATTACCGAAGTGGCCTGGTCCGAGCCCGTGGCCGGAAAGCACCAGGTGGGTCTGCGCTTTATCGACCTTGACCCGGACATCACCAGAGCGCTGACCGGCCTGATCAACAAGGCTCTGTATGAAGCGGCCAATAAATGAGCTGGAAACTTCAGACGAGCCGTTTGCTTCTGCACATAAAAAAACGGTCTGCAACCGCTGCAGACCGTTTTTTGTTTTGGAGAACGCAAAAGGGAAGGATGCTTAGTATATAGCAACTGCCGTGCCAACTGGCGCTTATATGCATAACATACTTATATTACTTAATATATTTCTAAAAAAGGAAAAATTCAAACTTTGAAATTCGTTAAAGATTTTTAACTTGTTTCTGTCTTTACGAGGATGGCGGAAAAGTTGAGTTGAAAATTTTCAACCAAATAAAGTCATTTATTTCAATATATTACAAGAAATTTTTATTTTTGCGCGTCCGCCGAGGCCAGGGTTGACGGCGGGTTTGCAGCCAGCCCGGCAATTGACAAAATTTTTATACGCCACGGCGTGTGTTTTTTAAGGCCCCGCGTGCTTGCCTTTTATCAAAAGCGGTCTATACATCATTATTGAGTGGACGGATAATTTCGCTGCGGCAAGCCGGGCGGCATCCGTCCACGACCGCATTCAATCCAATGCTTGGAGTCAGTTATGGATCTGCATCTTTCCTTTTTTTTCGGCAATACGATCAAGCTCTTCGCCCTGATGACCCCGCCGGCCGTGCTCAGCGCTTTTTTGAGCGGCACCAGGCACTATGATGCGGCCCGCAAGCGCTACACCGCCCGGCGCACCTCCTATGCCGTGTTCATTATCGGCATTGTCCTTTATTTTTTGGGCGAACAGATTTTCAGTTTGTTCGGGTTTACCCTGGATGCGTTTCGCATCGGCGCCGGGGCCCTACTCTTTCTGGCCGGGGTCTCCTTGATGAACGAAACGCCGGATCGGCCCTTCACCTCGGAAAAAGAGGACATCAGCGTGGTGCCTCTGGCCATTCCCCTGTGCATGGGCCCGGCCTCCATCGGCACGGTGATGATCATCGGGGCCTCATCCGTGGACTTCACGGAAAAGATCATGGGCGCGCTGTCCTTGTTTCTCGCTTCCTGCGGCATCCTGGCCACACTGCTTTTGGCGGATAAAATTGAAAAAATGCTCAGCCCCACGGGCATTGCCGTGCTGGCCAAGCTCACGGGACTGCTTCTCGCCGCCATTGCCGCCCAGGTGGTTTTTACCGGCATGCAGGCCTTTATCAAATAATTCCTGCCGGGCGCGAGCGGCGTCGTCAGTTGACCGCGGCCCATTCACGGGCTATCAAGGAAAAAAACTTGACCTTTTAGGAGTTAAGCCATGCTTGATTTGAAACTGGTGCAAAATTCGCCTGAGGTCGTTGCCCGGGCGCTTAAAAACCGCAACTCGGACATTAAAGTCTCCGACTTCACCGCCCTGGATGAGCGTCGCCGCGCGGCTCTGGCCAAGCTTGAGTCTTTGCAGAGCGAGCGCAACAAAGCCTCGGGCGAGGTGGCTCGCATCAAGCGCGAGGGCGGCAATGCCGACGAGCTGCTCGCGAGGTTGGCCGAGGTGTCCGATCAGGTCAAGGAACTGAACAAAGAAGCTGAAGAGCTTAAGGGCGCGGTGCAGGACTGGATGCTGAACACGCCCAACGTGCCGCACGAAAGCGTGCCTGTGGGCTCTTCAGAAGAAGATAACCGGCAAGTTCACGTCTGGGGCGATATTCCCAAATTTTCCTTTAAGCCCCTGGAGCACTGGGAACTGGGCGCCAAATTGCACGGCCTGGATTTTGACCGGGCCGGCAAGCTGTCCGGGGCGCGTTTTGCGGTGTACTGGGACTGGGCGGCGCGCCTGGAGCGGGCCATCATCAATTTCTTTTTGGACGTGCAGACCCGCGAGAACGGCTACACGGAAATTCAGCCGCCGCTGATGGTCAACCGCAAAACCATGACCGGCACGGGCAACCTGCCCAAGTTCGAGGCGGATCTGTTCAAGCTGGAAGGCTGGGACTATTTCCTGATTCCCACTTCGGAAGTGCCGCTGACCAACCTGCACGCCGGGGAAGTCATTCCCGAGGAGTCCCTGCCCCTGGCTTACACAGCAGTGACGCCCTGCTTCCGCTCCGAAGCCGGCAGCTACGGCAAGGACACGCGCGGGCTTATTCGCCAGCACCAATTCAATAAAGTGGAAATGGTCCGCTTCGCCCATCCGGAACGTTCCTTTGAGGAGCTGGAAAAAATGCGCACGCACGCCCAGAACCTTTTAGAGCGTCTGGAGCTGCCCCATCGCACCGTGGTGCTGTGCACCGGGGATATGGGCTTTTCCGCGGCCAAGACCTATGACGTGGAGGTCTGGCTGCCCGGGCAGGACCGCTACCGTGAAATTTCCTCCTGCTCAAACTGCACGGACTTCCAGGCCCGCCGCGCCGACATCCGCTATAAGCCCAAAGGCGGCGGCAAAACCGAGCTGGCCCATACCCTCAACGGTTCCGGTCTCGCCGTGGGCCGCACCCTGGTGGGCGTGCTTGAGAACTATCAGGAAGAAGACGGCTCCATTCGCATTCCCAAGGTTTTGCAGCCGTATATGGGCGGCCTTGCCAAGGTGGAATTCGGCAAGACCAAAAAGTGGCTGTAGGCCCAAAGTATAGGGAAAGAATGCGCATGCCTGTATTCAAGAAAATCGCTTGTTTGTTGATTTTGGCCTTGGCCGTGAGTTTCGCGGACAAGGATTGTTCGGCCGAGGAGAGCGCCGCCGTGCAAGGCGCGCCGTCCGCCGAAGCCATGCTTAAAGATATCAGCGGCGCCTGGATCATAGACCCCGACGCCTGGATCAAGGTCAGCGACACGGCCAAAACGGAGATGAACGGTCTGGGCCGGAAAGAGTTCGCGGCGTTGTACGGCCGGATCGGCTTTGACCTTGACGCGCAGACGCGGACCATCGTGTTTCACGATCCGCAAAGCTCGCTTAACAGCTCCCGATCATTCGACGTTCTTTCCCAAAACGATGCCGGAGCGGAAGACGGAGGGGTAACGGAGGTGCGGCTCAAGATTATTGACGACCCCGGGCCGGACATGATTTTGCGCTACGGAGAAGGCGGCCGCGTGGTCATGTTTGCCGGTGAGCAGTTGGTGGCGGTGTTCGCCAGACGGAAATAAGCCTGAAAAGCGGGGAATCTTTCATGCAAAAGAGGCTGGTTTGCCTGCTCATTCTGGTTTTATTTGCGGGGTGCGCGGCTAAGTCGCGCGCGGCTTCGCCCGAGGCCGTGCTTGCGGAAATCGCGGCCGGCCGCTGGGAGTTGGATGTTGAGGCCAGTATGCGGGTGGACTCCGCCGCGCGCGAGGAAATTGAAAAAATAGGCCGGGATAAATTTGTTGCGGACTACGGGCAACTCGGCTTCAGCATCGACACGCAAAAACGTGTGATTGCCTGGTATGCGGACCGTAAAACCGCAGCCAACACCTTGTCCTTTGCGGTGGCGCCTGAAAGCGCTGAAGACGCAACGGAGCGGAAGAACGGCGTGCGCCAGGTGCGTCTGGTTATGAATGATGATAAAGCCGCTGTCGTAATGCTGCGCTACGACGGAACGGGCAAATTGTTATTTTTTATGCAGGACGGAAGGGATGAGCTCATCGGCGTGTTTGCCCCGCTGGAAAAATAATTTCAGATTATGGCTTGACAGAACCTGAGATTTAACGCAAAAAGTCTTCCCTGAAGTGGGTCGTTAGCTCAGTCGGTAGAGCAGCTGCCTTTTAAGCCGCGGGCCACAAGTTCGAATCTTGTACGACCCACCACTTTAGCTCGGAAAATCCGCCTAACCGCATGACGGTTCGGCGGATTTTTTACGGCAGCGGGTACCCGCCCCGGCGCTTTTTCAAGGCGCAGACCGGGCGCAAAATTGTGTTTACATAATGCCAAAAAAGCATACTAGTTAAGTTACGCGGGCACGTTCACCCGCTGCATAAAAAAATATTTCTATCTGCCCGGAACAGATTGTCGGCATATGATCAACGGCTGGATATAATGTTTCCCGACGTTAAAGGCTTTATAAAAAAACACTGGATTCTTACCCTGGTCCTGATCGCGGTCCTGGCCGGGGTTATTTATGCCGTGCACCGGACAGACCCGGACATCATCGCCCTGCTGAACCAATACGGCTACTACGGCATTCTGATCTGGACCTTTCTGGAAGGGGAGACCATTGTCATTATTGCCGGGCTCATGTCGCCCAAAACCGGCATGGATTTGCAGCTTATCGCGTTGTGCGCCTTCACCGGCGCGCTTTTAAGCGATCAGCTCATGTTTCTGCTCGGCAAGTTCAAAGGTGAAAAACTTCTGCATCGCTTTCCCAAGCTGGCGCAACGAATGGAAAAGGCCACCACTCTGTTCAAGAAGTACGATACCCTGCTCATTCTAAGTTTCCGCTTTATTTACGGCGTGCGCAACATCACTCCGATCATGCTCGGCATCAGCGGGGTCAGTTACAAGAAGTTTTTCTTTCTGAACATTATCGGCGGGGCGATTTGGGCCACATCGTTCTCCTACGGCGGCTATTACGCGGGCAAATCCTTCCTGGCCATTGTGGCCTGGGTGGGGCACGGCATTTTTTATGTGTTGGTAGGGGTGCTGGCCCTGGCCGCGCTGCTCTGGTTCATCAGATCGCGCATCGCGGTTAGTCGGGCGGTGAAATTCGCCAAACAGCAGCAGGAATTGGAACATGCCGGTGCTGAAAGCGAGGCGGGGACAGCGGCCGATGGCCCGGAAAGGCCGCTTGCCGGGGCTGATCCCTCCGCGGACGGCGAAAAGAAGCCCGGCGATATCTGAATCAACGCAGGCTGAGAGCCTTTTGAATGGCTTCTTCCAACAGCGCGCGGTCCGGCGCGCCGGGCAGAATTAAATTATTGATCACCAAAAAGGGCGCGCCCTTGATGCCCATGCTCCGGGCTTCGCCCTGGTCTTCGGCCAGCATGGCCGCCACCTTGCCGCCATTGGCGTCCTTAACCAGACGATCCACATCAAGCCCCAGGCCTTTGGCCGCTTCCTGCAGGTAAGCCTCGCCGTCTTTAGCCAGGCGGTCCTGGCCCGCAAAGAGCAGGGCGTGGTATTCAACCGCTTTGTCGTTGTCTTGCAGGCAGGCCGCGATATAGTATTTGGCCGCTATTTCCGCAAAGGGATGGAGCTTTATCAGCGGGTAGTTTTTGAACACAAAGCGCACTTCCTTGGGGTGGGCTTTCAGCGCTTCGTCCACAACGTCAGTGGCCTGCTTGCAGTAGGGGCAGAGAAAATCGGAATAGGCCACAATGGTTACCGGCGCGTTTTTATCGCCTTCAATGGCCCGGCCTGTAAAATTTATCTGTTTGGGCTCCTTGGCGTCTTTATTCCAGTTATCGGTCATGGCCTTGACCCGTCTGCTTTCCGCGGCGTTTTGCATGATATTTAAAAGCTCATCGCTGTGTTCGCTAAGCACATCCAGAAGGATGTCCGGGTTTTCCTGCAAAATGCGGCGCATGGCTTCTTTTAGCTGCTCATCGCCGGGCGCGGCGTAAGCGGCGGGGCGCAGGGCGAATACGGACAGGAGGATGAGCAGCAGGGCATACAGGGCGCGCTGGCGGAATTTCAAAAGGAAAAACATGGTCGCTCCTTTGCGGACCGGGTTATTTTCCGGCTTTGGCGTTGGGATTTTGGGATAGGTTCTATACTTGTGCGTATTAATTGGCAACTGTCCATAGCTGGTCTGCAGAAATCTTTCCATCGGGCGATTAATGGATTATTATTCGCTCCGGCATATTTTTTATTATTGAGATTGTTTTTGAATTTGAAGGAGCGGGCGCGTGGCTGATGCAGATACGGATTTGGAAAAGCCTGAGGAGCAGGGGCCGGGCGGCCGGGAGCCCGAGATAGGGCTTGGCTGCAAGACCCGTTTGCCGGGATTGACTTTGGTGTTTTTTATCGGTTTGTGCGCGGGCGGGGTGTTGTGCGGGCTGTGCGCGTTCTGGGCATTGCGGGTGCTGACTCAAAGCGCGACCTGGCACTTCGGCATCGAATATATTTTTATGGGCCTGGCGGCAGCCGGTGTTTTAGGCGCGGGATTGTCCGGGTGGGTCGGATATGGAATTTATGAGCGCATGGAGGGCGCGCCTCGGCGTTGCCGCATGCTGCTGGCTATAAATATAGCTGCGGCCGCAGTGGGCATTGCGGGCATGGGGGCATTATTTCTAATCTTCGGTCCGCGCGAGGATTCGGCGCTGGGATTTCTTACGCGCAACAACACCATTACTACGATAAGCAATCTGCTGGCCGCCATCGTCATCAGCGAGGCATGGCGGCGTTATTTTCTGTTTTCCCCCAAAGTGCGCCGGACGTTCGGGTTGTATCAGCCGCCGGGCTGCGCCGCTGAGTTGCCGCCCGCGGAAATAGCGCTGTTCACGGTTGTTTGCTGGCTGTGCCCGGTGCATTACGGACTGCCCAAGTTAATTTGGCTGGCCTATTCTTTCAGCACCGTCACCGACGGCGGGCTGGCATTCATAGCTCTGCATGCCGCCATCACCGTTTCTTGCCTGGTTTTGCCTTTCGCGGCCCTGTATGCTTTGCGCGTGCGTCGGGGCATGCTTCGGGTCATTTTTTGGTGTCTGGGATTGTGGCTGGCTTTGGAAGCGGCCGTCTGGGCAGCCAATATAATCACTTTATATATCTCTTTGGCTGAACAAGGGGGGTATCAATATACCTACGGCCTGCCGCGTCTGTTTTCCGAGCGCTTGTTCATTCCCCTGGCGTTTTGGTGGTATTTCGCCGTTTCGGCTGAGGCGCGGTCCTGGTTCAGCGCGACCGAACTGCCCTGGGAAGAAAAGGCGGTCAGGCTTTGAACGTGACCTTCGGGCAGTGCGTCTGCCTTGTTTTGCTTATCCTTATCTGGGCTCTGGAAAGTTTTATCTGGCAGCAGCTGGCTTCCAACCCGGCTTATCACGCCGAGTACGCCATGCTGGCCTGCCGCCTGGCTCTAGACCTCTGTCTGGCCGGTCTGATCGTGCTGGCGCTGCCCAAATGGTGCGTGACCCTGGCTTTAGCCGGCAGCGCCCTGCTAAGTTTGAGTATCTATGCATATTGGAATTATTTCCACGCCGAGCTCTTGCTCACCCCGCTGATTACCCAATGGAAAGAAGGCGCGGCTATGGGCGGAGATTTGTTTTCCACCGTGCCCCTGCAGGCTGCCCTCGCAGCGGTCGGGTTGTTTGCGCTTAAATGCGCGCTGCTGTGGGGCGCGCCGGGCAGGCCCCGCGCCTGGTTGGCCTGGCTGCGGGGAACACTGGCCGTTATTTGCGCCGCCGGGGTGCTGGTTACGGGCAATTTGCGGGTGGTCAACATGGCCGAAGAGCTCAAAGGCTTTTCTTCGGCCAAAAATATCGCCACTTACGGATATCTGATCAGTTGGGCGGCGGAGCTGGCCCTGACCGATGAAGCTGATTTCTTCGATCCGCACCCCATTTCCCGGACATTGACCGACCTTGTGCCGCCACTTCAGCCCGAAGAGAACATCATCATTCTGCAGGTGGAAAGCCTGGATTACGGCGCTTTGAACTGGACCGACGAGCAAGGCCGACCGTTAACCCCGTTTTTGAACAAATTGACGGCGGCCTCCACCTACCACCGCGTCATCTCGCGCTCGCGTTTGGGTTCGGCCAGCGCGGACTGCTCGGTGCTCATGCAGGAGGCGGTCAACCGCAAAATCATTCCCTATAAGTTATCCACCTATCCGTTCGAGCGCGAAGGCAGCCTGCCCCGCCTGGCCAAGGCGGACGGCTACCGGACCACAGCCCTGCACGGTTTTGACGGCAATTTCTTTAACCGCAAGCCCGCCTACGTGCGCATGGGTTTTGACGAAGTGCTGTTTAAGGAAGATTTGGACGCGCGCGGCGGACTTGGCGCGGGCGACCGGCATAAATTCTTTTCCACCTACGGGTATCTGGACCGGGCGGTGCTTAATTTGGCGGCGGACCTGGCCGCGCGGCCGGGCAAGGATCTTATTTTCGTGATCACCCTGACCAACCACACGCCTTGGGAGTATCTGCCCGAGAGCGAGCAGAAATATTTTCCGCAGCCCAAGGATAAATTTCAGAATTTCGCCAACAGCATCAATTATGTGGATCGCTGCCTTGAGGAGTTTTACGAGCGCGCGCCCGAAGGCACGCTGCTGCTCATCTACGGCGACCATGCCGCGGTATTTGAAGAACTGCGCGCCGGGGGCGATTTTGTGCCCTATATTATTTTGCGCAAAGAAGGGCGCTTAACCGCGCGCAAAAATCCGCCCGGCATCCGCGATCAGAACTTCAGCCTGGAAGATATTTCCAGCCATATCGGCACATTGTTTAAACCCGGAGGAGCGTCGGATCAGATGCAATGAGCTTTCCGCAATGTTTGGCCATCCGGCGGATCTTGCGCCGCGCCTCTTGGCTAGCGCGGTTTGAGTTGTTATATATAAAAATGTTGTCACTAACGATTAACATTGAGTTTAAGGCCCTTTTCGCAAAGGCCTGTTAAGAGGTTATATCCATGTGGAATTACACTGATAAAGTGCACGATCACTTTTTAAACCCGCGCAACGTGGGCGCCATTGCCGATGCCGACGCCGTGGGCGAAGTGGGGAGCCTCGCCTGCGGCGACGCCCTGAAATTATATCTGAAAATAGACCGGGGCTCTTCCCCGGCCGAGGACCGTATTGCTGACGCCAAGTTTCAAACCTTCGGCTGCGCCAGCGCCATTGCCTCCAGTTCGGTGCTTACCGAACTGATTATCGGCAAGACCGTGGACGAGGCCCTGAAGATCACCAACCAGGACATTGCGAACACTTTGGGCGGCCTGCCCAAAGAAAAGATGCACTGCTCAATCATGGGGCAGGAAGCCTTGGAAGCGGCCATCGCCAACTGGCGCGGCGGCTCGGATAAGCCGCTGCACCACGAAGGCCAGATTATCTGCAAGTGTTTTGGGGTTACCGATGAAACAATTATCCGGGCCATTAAGGAAAACCACCTGAGCACAATTGAGGAGGTCACCAACTACACCAAGGCGGGCGGTGCCTGCCAGTTGTGTCACGGCGAAATTCAGAAGATTATTGACGAGACCCTGGGCCGCGCGCCCAACGCTTGCCTTACGGAAATCAGGCCGGTGAAGCGCATGACCAACGTGCAGCGCATGCAGTTGGTGATGCAAACCCTGGACGACGTGGTCCGGCCGCGCCTGCGCCAGGACGGCGGAGATGTGGAGCTGGTGGACCTGGACGGCAAGGTGGTTTATGTGGCCTTTAGGGGCGTGTGCGTGGGTTGCCCCTCCAGCGCCTTTACCCTTAAGGAAGTGGTGGAAAAGGCCCTGCGCGAGCATGTGGAAGACGACCTGGTGGTTAAAGAGGTGACCCAATGAAAATAACCTACCTGGACAACAACGCCACCACGGCCGTGGCTCCGGAAGTATTGGAGGCCATGCTGCCTTATCTGTCCGACTATTACGGCAACCCGTCCAGCATGTACCGCTTCGCCGGCCGGGCCGAGGCCGGGCTTTCGCTCGCCCGCGAGCAGGTGGCCGAGCTTTTGGGCGCCACCCCGGAAGAGATCATCTTCACCGCTTGCGGCACGGAAAGCGACAACGCGGCCATTCATTCCGCCCTTAGCTCCCAGCCGGACAAGCGACACATCATCACCACCAAGGTGGAGCACCCGGCG
Organism: uncultured Desulfovibrionaceae bacterium; assembly: GCA_965364745.1. Taxonomy (GTDB): domain Bacteria; phylum Desulfobacterota; class Desulfovibrionia; order Desulfovibrionales; family Desulfovibrionaceae; genus JAVBRZ01. Next base: position 10,829 of record CBDTYX010000028.1, read on the forward strand.
GTGCTGGCCACGGCGCAACAGCTGGAAAACAGCGGCTACAGCGTGACTTGGCTCGGCGTTGACGAAAAAGGCCGCCTTGACCTTGAGGAAGCGCGCGCTTCATTCCGCCCGGATACGGCCCTCATTGCCGTGATGTACGCCAATAATGAAACCGGCAACGTCTACCCCATTGCTGAAATTGCGGCCATGGCCGCTGAGCGCGGCGTGCAGATGCTGACCGACGCCGTGCAGGCCGTGGGCAAAATTCCGTTCAAGCTCTCGGAGCTGCCCGTGAATTTTCTGGCCCTGTCCGGGCACAAGCTGCACGCTCCCAAAGGCGTGGGCGCGCTGTACGTGCGCCGGGGCACGCCTTTCCGGCCGTTTATTACCGGCGGCCACCAGGAACACGGCCGCCGTGCAGGTACGGAAAACGTGGCCTCCATTGTGGCTTTGGGCGCGGCATGCGAGCTGGCCGGCAAGCACATTGACGATGAGAACACCAGGGTGCGCGCCCTGCGCGATAAACTTGAAAAAGGCCTGCTTGAGCGCGTCAGCCTGGCCATGGTCAACGGCGACGAGAAAAGCCGTCTGCCGAACACCTTGAATATCGCTTTTAAAAACATCGAAGGCGAGTCCATTCTTCTTCTGCTCGATCGTTTGGGCATTTGCGCCAGCTCGGGTTCGGCCTGCACTTCGGGGAGCCTGGAGCCTTCCCACGTGCTGCGGGCCATGGGCGTGCCCTTCACCCATGTGCACGGCTCTTTGCGCCTGTCGCTCTCCCGCTACAATACGGAAAGCGACGTTGACCTGGTGCTCAAAGAGCTGCCGCTGATTGTGGAGCATTTGCGCAGCATTTCGCCTTACCGTGAAGACCAGGAACCCCGCGTTTGCGCCGGACAATTTTGATTGCAACCTGTTGTGACAAGGATTAAAATGGTTTTCTCCCAAGAACTGATTTCTATTTTGGCCTGCCCCAAGTGCCGGGGCGATTTGCAATTGCTGGGAACTTTGGAGCGGGCTGAGGGTTTTTCGTGTGCGGGTTGCGATGCGGTATATCCAGTCTATGACGGGATTCCGGTATTGCTGGTGGAGAAAGCTATCCCTCGCGCGGCCTGGGATAAGGGCGAGCGGGGCGAGCGGCCTTAGGCCGTGTTTTTTAAGGTAAGCGCATGGTTATTTATTTTAACGCCTTTTATGAGCCGCCGCGCCTGGTCGATCACCTGCTGACTTCAGATCTTTTGTCCGCCTTTGCGGCGCGGGATATGGCCCTTTTCCCTCCGTTAAATGTCAGCGAAAATCAGGACAACATCACTATCCGGGCGCTTATACCCGGCGCTGCTCTGGAAGATGTGGATCTGTCCGTTTACCGTCACACCTTGAGCATCAAGGGCGAGTTGGTGCCGGTTAAAGGACGTTATTCCCTGCAAGAGCGCCCGGTGGGCCGTTTTCAGCGCCTGGTGGATCTGGGGTTCACCCCGGAGCCCGATCAAATTAAGGCGCAGATGAAAAACGGCGTGCTCAGCATTGTTTTGCCCAAACCTGCGGACGGCAAAATCCGGCGCATCCCTATTATCCAGAAAGAGGAAAAGATATGAGCCGGGCGGACAAAGCGCAGCGGGGCGGCCGGGCCGTGGTGCGCCCCTCCATGGATATTATTGAGCGGGAAGACGGCTTTTACCTCTATCTTAACCTGCCGGGCGTGGAAAAAGAAGACCTGGAAGTGGAAAGCCGGGGAGATGATCTGATTATTGACGCCTACACCTCCTGCAACCTGGACGACTCCGAGCGCCTGCACAATCTGGAATTTACCGATGTGCACTACCAGAGCAAGTTTACCCTGTTCGAAGACATCGACCGCAACGCCATTTCCGCTGAACTGCGCAACGGCGTGCTTATGGTCTTCATGCCCAGACGCGGCAAAGAACCGGAACGCATTGCCGTTAAAGTGACGTAAGCGAGTCGGGGGAGCGGGAGCCACAAGGGGCTCGCCCCTTTAGTTTCCCGCTCCCCAGGGCCCCCTCACCCTCCTTAACCCATATTGTGGGCAAGCAA
>CBDTYX010000029.1:0-12776 GCA_965364745.1 uncultured Desulfovibrionaceae bacterium
TATCACTGGTATCACCTGTAATTGCACCTTTAACTTGCTGTGCTTTTCCAGAAAATGTTGCACCAGCAGGTGGATGTCTTCCATACGTGACCGGAGCGGCGGAATCAGCACCTTGACCACGGAAAGGCGGTAGTAAAAGTCTTGCCGCATCAGGCCTTCCTCGACCAGGCTTAGCGGAGGCCTGCCCACAGAGCTGATAATGCGCATGTCAACGGCGCGCTCATGTCCTTCGCCGATGCGCCGAATTTTTCTTTCCTGCAAGGCTCGAAGCATCTTGCTTTGCAGGGAAAGGGGCATAGAATCCACTTCGTCCAGATACAGAGTGCCGCCGTTGGCCGCCTCAAAAAGGCCGGCCCTGTTCACGGCGCCTGTAAATGCGCCTTTGGCCGTGCCGAAAAGAATGCCTTCCATCAGCGTTTCAGGCACGGCTGAGCAGTTCAGCGCCAGATACGGGTTATTGCGCCGGGGGCCTTCATAATGGATGGCTTGCGCGAAAATTTCTTTGCCCACGCCGGTTTCGCCTACCAACATGACCGAAGAGGCGCCTTGCGATACCTTTTTGGCCAGTTCGGCGGCCTCGCGCAAGAGGGGGCTTTCTCCCACCAGCGAAGCAAAGGTGTAATGTTTTTTTTCCGTTTTTGGCGACGGCACGGTCACGTTTACGGCCGCACCGTGTTCGCCTGCACCGCGCATGTAGCCCACCTGCTTGCCGATGTCCGTATAGCTTTGAATAAAACAGATGCCGCCGAGGAGGATGCCGTTGACCCATAAGGGATAGATGGCATTGGCCGAGTTGACCAGCTTGCCGTTTCGGGTGCGGTAATAATGGACGCTGTCGAAAACCGGCTTGCCGCTGCGTAGCGCCCGCATGGTGGGGCTATCTTCCGGGGTGAAGCTGTAGACGTCGCAAATTTTTTTACCAAGCGCGTCTTTGGGAGCAAGTCCGTCAAGGCGGGCCTGCGCGTCATTATAATAAATAATAACCCCGTCTGCCCGAACAATCGTTATGCCGACCTGATTGGCGTCAAAAATCAGGTGAAAGACATCAAGAAGCTGTGAAAGGTCTGTACAATATTTCAGCAAATTGCCCAGCATAAGGCCTCCGAATTATGGGAATGGCCGGGAGCGGAATAATCGAGTTCATTTTTCATTTTAATCAATTTTTATTTTTATAAAAAATTTTTGAGAAAGAGTCAAAATATTTACTGTTTTTCCCGGCAATAAGCCTAGCCATAAACTAGAAGACTGTGCTGAAAGTGCGGATACCTGTTGCAGGATAAGGATTTCCTCAATATTAACGAGACGCTGTTTTCGGGCATGCAACTTGCTTTCAATCCACAGACATGCAATTATAAAGCTTATCAATCGCATCCCCGCGCCTCTTTTTTCGTGTGGCTTGGGCATTGCGTCTGTTATTGCGTTTTCACGCTTTTCCCTGCCGTCGATATGCGGCGACCCGGGCGGACCGCCTCGCGGCTCAGCCCTGCATCATCTAACCGACTTCATGTGAGGCAATTCCATGGAAGAACGAGAATTAGTCATTATCGGCGGCGGTCCGGCGGGAATGTCGGCCGCGGTTTACGGCCGGCGGGCGGGCCTGGATGTCCTGGTGCTCGAAAAAAGCAACTGTGGCGGGCAGATTTTGATTACCAGCGAAATAGAGAACTATCTCGGGCAGTCGCACATCAGCGGGCCGGATCTGGCCAAGTCGTTTCGGGCCCATGCTGAGCATTTCGGCGCGGAAATACGGAAAACCGTGGTTAAGGAAATCGTCAATCAGGACGGAGTAAACACGGTAATTACCAAAGATGGAGACATTCGGGCCAAGGCGGTGATTGTGGCCACCGGGGCGGCCTTCCGCCATCTTGGCGCCAAAGGCGAAAAAGAATTTACCGGCGCCGGGGTAAGTTATTGCGCGGTTTGTGACGCCGCGTTTTATCAGGATGAAATAGTTGCCGTCATCGGCGGCGGCAATACCGCGGTGGAAGAAGCCTGTTACCTTACCCAGTTTGCCTCCAAGGTGTACATCGTGCACCGCCGCGATGAGTTCCGGGCGGACAGAATGGCGTGCGAGCGCGCCTGCTGCAACGCCAAGATCGAACCGGTCTGGAACTCGGTGCTGGAAAGCGTCAACGGTTCCGACCTGGTGGAAAGCATCACGGTTAAAAACGTCAAAACCGGAGAGCTTTCGGATATCGAAGTGACCGGCGTATTTGTCTTTGTGGGCACGCTGCCCATTACCGAATGCCTGGGCGACTTGTGCGAGCGCCTGGACGACGGCTGGATTGTAACAGACCAGTATATGGCGACTTCAGTGCCCGGCATTTTTGCGGCCGGCGATGTGCGCAACACGCCGTTGCGCCAGGTGGTCACCGCCGCGTCCGACGGCGCCATCGCCGCCATGTCGGCCTATCATTGGATTGCAACCGGGCAAGCAAAAAGCAGAATATAAGGAGTCTGACCGATGGCAACTGTTGCTGTTAAAGCTACCGCATATTGTCTGAATCACGCGCCGGAACTTGGCTTGCTTTACGGCACCACGCCGTACCAGGAGCGCCGCGCAAGTCCGGAGTCCCCTTTTCTGGCCGATCTCGCCAAAGCGGCCGTGTCCTACGACACCATTTGCCGCTATGCTCCAAATCTTACCTACATCGGGGCCATGAGCACGGATGATCTGGCCGCTCACGCCCAGCCCTGCCTTGAGCATCTTGAGAGCAAGGCCGCGCGTTTCGGGCGCTACGGCGAAATTATGCCCGAGGATGAGTTTGTCGGCCTTTTGGATATTTGTGACGTTTTTGACTTGATATGGCTGGAAAAGAGCTTTGCCGCCGCGGTTAAAGCCAAACTGACCGCCCATCCGCTTATGAATGAAGAGTTGCTGGGGCGCCTTGAGGAAGGGCATACCGCTGCGGACATCGAAGCCGAAGTTGCGGGCAATCAGGCCTTGCCGCTGTACATTGACGGTAAGCTCGCCGGTTGCTGCCGCAAGGGCCACGATGTGGATGAAAACCTCACCGCCCACGTGCTGCTGGAAAATTTGGCCAGCAAGGCGGGCGCGACCCTTGCGCTGCTGCATTTGATCAAAAACGCCGGCTTGCAGCCCGCGGATATTGACTTTGTGGTGGATTGCTCTGAAGAAGCCGTGGGCGACATCAACCAGCGCGGCGGCGGCAACATGGCCAAGGCCATTGCTGAAAGCGCGGGCTGCGTCAACGCCAGCGGCCTTGATGTGCGCGCTTTTTGTGCGGCCCCGGTGGCGGCGATCATCGCCTCGGGCAGCATGGTGGCCTGCGGCGCCCGTAAGAACGTGGCCGTGGTCAGCGGCGGCTCCATTCCCAAATTATATATGAACGCGCGCGAGCATGTAAAAAAGAACGTAGCCCCCATGGAAAGCGTTTTGGGTTGCTTTGCCGTGCTGCTGACTCCGGACGACGGGCAGACCCCGGTCATCCGTCTTGACGCTCTGGGCAAGCACAGCGTCGGCGCTGGAGCTTCCCCGCAGGCCGTGACCACGGCTCTTGTTTGGGAACCGCTCCAGGCCGCGGGCCTGAAGTTTACGGACGTGGACAAGTACGCGCCGGAGTTGCACGACCCGGAAGTGACCGTGCCGGCCGGGGCAGGAAACGTGCCCGAAGCCAATTTCAAAATGATTGCGGCTTTGGCCGTTATGAAAGGCCAGTGCGAGAAAGCGGAGATTCCCAATTTTGTGAAAGAGCGCGGCTTGCCCGGCTTTGCGCCTACCCAGGGGCACATCCCTTCGGGCGTGCCTTTCCTCGGCCATGCGGCTGACGCCATAAAGGATGGAGCCGTCAACCGGGCTATGATCATCGGCAAGGGCAGCCTGTTCTTGGGCCGCTTGACCAACCTGGCTGACGGAGCATCCTTTTTGGTTGAAAAGCCTTCCGGCGCAAAAGCTGCGACCGGCGACGTCAGCCGTGTGGATGTGGAAAACGTCATTCTGGACGTGCTGACGGATCTGGCCGCCAAACTTAAGGGGTAGTGGCCATGGACGAATCTAAACGAGCACTTATCGCGGAAGCCCTGGCCGGGATTGTGGAAAAAGCGAAGCACGGCGGTCCTGTGTGCAGAATCGGCCTGATGGCCGCCGGCAGCGAGCTGGGGCAGGCGGAAATTCTCGCCGGGGCGCGTCTTGCCCAGGCGGAAAGCCCCTTCTTGCGCGTTGTGGCCATAGGCCCCCGCGCGGCGGGCTATGCTGACCTGGAGTGGATAGATACGCCCGACTGCGCGACGGACATAGCGGATGCTATGGAAAAAGCCCTGAATGAAGGCGCGGTTTCCGGAATGGTGGCCATGCATTATCCCTTTCCCATCGGCGTGGGCACTATTGGTCGGGTGCTGACCCCGGCCCGGGGCAAGCCTATGTTTGTGGCTTCCTGCACGGGCTCAACCGCCGCAGTCCGCTCCGAAGCGCTCCTGCGCAACGCCGTGTACGGCATTGCCGCGGCCAAGGCCTGCGGCATTGAAAGCCCCAGCGTGGCCTTTTTGAACATTGACGGCGCGGGGCCGGTTTTGCGCGCGCTGATTAAATTGCGTGACAACGGCTATGCCGTCAATTTCGGCGTCAGCGTCCGCGGCGACGGCGGCTCTCTTTTGCGCGGCAACGATATTGTGGCCGGCGGCGTGGACGTGCTGGTCTGCGACTCTTTAACCGGCAACGTGCTGCTGAAAATGTTTTCCACCTTCACCACCGGCGGCCAATACGAAAGCGTCGGCTGGGGGTACGGACCTTCTGCGGGCGAAGGCTGGAACAAGGTGATTTCCATTGTCTCCCGCGCTTCCGGAGCGCCGGTTATTGCCGGCGCCTTGGCCCTTACGGCCAGAGCGGTCGGCGGAAGTTTGCCGGAACGGGTGGCGGCGGAACTTAAAGCCGCCCGCGCCGCCGGTTTCGACGCGATCTTGGAGGATTTGAAACCCAATACAGCCGCGACGCCCGAAACCGTGGTCAAGCCTTCTGCAGTGCCCGTGGATGCGGAAATTGCCGGAGTGGACGTTATGGACATGGAAAGCGCCACGCAGGCTTTGTGGAAAGAAAATATTTACGCGGAAACCGCTATGGGGTGCACCGGACCGGTGGTTCGGGTGCAAAAGGGCGCCAAAAACGCGGCAGTTGAAATTTTGAAAAAGGCCGGGTTTTTGTAATTGCCGTAGTTCTTTCGATTTTGACGACCCAATGATATACTTATTGAAAAATATACAGGAGATCGCCATGCTGGAAATAGATAAGGATAATTTTGAAAGCGAAGTGACCGAGTCCGCCATCCCGGTAGTGCTTGATTTCTGGGGCCCGCAGTGCGGCCCCTGCCTTGCGCTTATGCCCGATGTGGAGAAGTTGGCCGCCGATTACGACGGCAAAATCAAAATCTGCAAGGTCAACGTGGCCGGCAACCGTCGTTTGTGTATCGGGCTCAAAGTCATGAGCGTGCCCAGCTTTTTGTTTTTCAAGGGCGGGGAGTGCATCGACCGTCTGGTCGGCGATGAAGTCAGCCTGGAGGCCATCAAGGCCAAGGCCGACGAGTTGCTCTAAAATTTTTGCCGTTTCGCCGCGCCCTTGAGCCGGCGGGGCGGCTTTTCAATGCCGCGGAGCGCTTCAGGCCTGACCCAGACCTGGAGAGGAAACAATAATCTTTTAACACCGAGGTAAAGCTTATGGGAAAGTTGACCGGTAAAAAGCTCATCTTCATGGGTGAACGGGATGGCGTGCCCAGCCCGGCCATGGAGGCGGTTTTCGCCGGCAGCGGAGCCGAAGTGGCGTTTGCCGCCACTGAATGCTTTGTCTGAACGGCGGCTGGAGCCATGGACCTGCAAAACCAGCAACGCATTAAGGATGCGGCCGAAAAGTACGGCGCGGACAACGTTATTGTTGTCCTTGGCGCATCCGATGCCGAAGGCGCGGGCATTTACGCGGAAACCGTAACTGCCGGCGATCCCACCTTTGCAGGCCCGTTGGCCGGAGTCTCGTTGGGACTCCCTGTATATCACATTCTGGATCCCCTGCTGAAGGCTGAAGCCGATCCCCAGGCCTGGGAAGATCAGATCAGCATGATGGAAATGGTTATGGACGGCGATGCCCTTACGGCGGCTGTTGCCGAAATGCGGGAGCAGCACGGCAAAAGCGTCCTCTAGTTCTTTCCTTGGGTAAAAAGAAGGGCCGCTTCTCCCGGTCGGGGGGAGCGGCCCTTGTTTGCGCTTGTCCAAATTCACCGGACGAATAGCGGTGAGGGCGTTGCCGGTCCGGCCTTGTGGACTGACAGGCAATTTTTAATGCGCGTCCGTCGTTCCGGGCAGCTGCTCCAAGGCCGTGAGTATTTGGTGCGCGGTTTTAACGCGGGCCGGGGTGGGATAGTTTTTGTTGGCCAACAGGACTATGCCGAGGCGCCTTGCAGGCACAAAGGCCACATAGGCGCCGAATCCGTTGGTTGAACCGGTTTTATTGATCAGCACATCCGCTTGGGGCGACCTGGGCGGGTCCAGCTTGACAACTTCAGCGGCTCTAAGGTTAACCCGAGGGGAGTTGCCCATGACCAGCGCCTCAAGGCTGACGGGCCAGGCGTACATTTCCCAAACCAGGCCCTGAGTCATGTCGTTGCGCTTGAAGTAGCCGGCCTGCGTTGTATCTATGGCCCGCTGCAGGCTTGCCTCCAGTTTAAGGCCGTGCATATTGGCTTCAATGAAATGGAGCACCTCCGCAGCCGTGGCTTTAATTCCATACGCTTCCGCATCCAGAACTCCGGGACTCACCCGCGCCGGCCTGTAGGCCTTGGAGTAGCCGCAGGCGTAATTTCCCATTTGGTTTTGCGGCACTTCGATATACGTGCGGCATAAACCCAGGCCTGGAAAAAGTTCTTTTTCCATCAGTTCAATAAAGGGTTTGTCCAGGGCTTTGGCGGTAAGGTAGCCGAGCAGGCCGACGCTGGGGTTGGAGTAAAGGCGATGCGTGCCGGGGGCGTAGGTCGGGCGCCAGTTTTTGAAATAGGCGAGCATTTGGGCTTCGGAAGTCACTTCGTCGGGAAATTGCAGAGGCAGACCGCCTGCCGTGCAGGCGCCGAGTTCAAGCAGGCTGATTTTGTCAAAAGCGCTGCCTGCCAGGCCGGGAAGGCGCAGGCTGACCTTATCGTAGAGCGACAGAGCTCCGCGCTCCTGCGCCCAGGCAGCCAGGGCGGCGGTAAAAGTTTTGCTGACCGAGCCGATTTCAAAAAGCGTATTTTCCGTGACTTTTTGTCCGCTGTCTTTGGCGGCCAGGCCGTAATAAAAACAGTGGCGTTCGCCGCGCAGCGTGATGGCCACGGCCATTCCCGGCACATTGTATTCAGCCATGACCGGCAGGATAGCGTCCTTGACGATTTGTTCGACCTGGGCAGGCGTTATTTCATCGGCAAGGCACGAGTTTGCGCCGTAAAAAAGAAGCGTAAAAGTTATGAGGCAGACACGCAACGCAGCAATTTTAAACATAGCAACCATCCTTGTGCTTATGTCGGCTAAAATTCGGCAGAGCGGCACTATAGGCCATGCTGTTCGGTTTCACAAACAGCTGGTTTTTTAGCCGGGGACCATACTGTTTGGGCGCTTGCTCGTCACACGGAGCTTTGACTTACCCATGCCGGGTGCCTATTATTTTAGATAAACTTTGATTTCTTCCGGGAGTGTCGGGTATGGCCAGCGGTTGGGCCGGCGATAACGCCGTTAATGACCAAATTCAGGCGTCCATTGAGGATGAAGCAGCCAGAGCGCGCGCCAGGCTGCCCAAGGGTCAAAGCCTTAAATTTTGCCGCTTATGCGGTGAGGAAATTCCCGAAGCCAGGCGTAAGGCCCTGCCGGGGGTAAGCTTATGCGTGCCTTGCCAGGAAGAAGAAGATTCGGAAGCCGAAAGTTTCAGCCTTTACAACCGCAAAGGCAGCAAAGACAGTCAGTTGCGTTGAGGGCGCATTTCAGATGGGGGACAAGCTGAAACATAAGGAGAAGCTATGCGGGCGTTATTGCTTATAGATATCCAGAATGATTATTTTCCTGGCGGCAGAATGGAGTTGTATGACAGCGAGACCGCAGGCGACAAGGCTCGCCTGCTGCTGGATGAATTTAGAAAAAAAGCCCTTCCGGTCATTCATATTCAGCATATTTCGCTGGATCCGGAAACGGGCTTTTTTTTGCCGAACACCGCCGGGGTTGAAATTAATAAGCGAGTTAAGCCGCTGATCGGAGAGACGGTTATTCAAAAGCATTACCCCAGCGCCTTCAGGGAAACGTCTCTTCTGCAACACCTGCGCTCCGAAGGGATTGATGATCTCGTCATGGCGGGCATGATGACTCACATGTGCGTGGACACCACTGTGCGCGCGGCCTACGATCTCGGGTTCGCCTGCGTTTTGGCCCATGACGCCTGCGCGACGCTGGAGTTGTCTTTTGCCGGCAAAACAGTGGCTGCGGAGGATGTGCAGTGCGCGTACCTCGCTTCCCTGGACGGCGTATTCGCTAAAATTTCGGATGCTGAAACCATTTGCCGCGATCTTGGTTGATGAGACTTAAACGGCGGCAGTTTTTCGGCAAAGGACGGTTTGCGCGTGTCCGCTTGCCGACAGCGAGAGGGAGCTTGAAGGCCCCGACCGATGGCTGCGGCGGCGGGCCGCTTTGGAGCGCGAAGGATTTGTTGGAGCAGTTGCGCTATTCCATGCCCGCGGCTGTTGATGTGAGCATTGTTACCGACCGCACCGTCGCCATCCGGGCCTCAGTCAGCGATGTGGAGTTTGAGCTGATCATGTCCATGTGCCTGGTGGCCCTGGTGACTTTTTTGTTTCTGCATAATTTACCGGCTACTTTCATTCCCGTGACTGCGGTGCCCTTGTCTCTGATCGGCACTTTCGGGATTATGTACCTGGCCGGTTTTTCCTTGAACAATTTAACGCTTATGGCCCTCGCCATCGCCACCGGTTTTGTGGTGGACGACGCCATTGTGGTTATTGAAAACATCAGCCGCTATCGGGAACTGGGGTTTTCCCCCAAAGACGCGGCGCTCAAAGGGGCGCGCCAGACCGGTTTCACCATTATTTCCCTGACTTTGTCGCTGGTGGTCGTGCTTATTCCCCTTTTGTTCATGCGCGACGTGGTGGGCAGGCTGTTTCGCGAATTCGCCGTGACTGTGGCCGTATCCGTGCTGTTGTCCGGCGTTATTTCGCTCACGCGTACGCCCATGATGTGCGGGCACATTTTGCGCCAGCGCCGCAAAGGCGAAGAAGGCAAGCTTGAAAAAGCGCTGCCCCTATTTTTTAATTGGGCCGTAGCCAAATATGACAACGGCCTGAAGCGGGTGTTTCGCCATCAGCGGCTGACTCCGGCTGTGACTATTCTGACCCTGATAGTGACGGTCGGTTTATATGTGGCCATTCCCAAAGGCTTCATTCCTGTGCAGGACACCGGCGTGCTCTATGAAAGCTACATTCATCCGGTAACCATTTTATCCACGGGGGCTTTGCTGGCTCTGATGCTCTGCGGCCTTTCCCTGGATCTTGTGTCCATTATCGGCCTGATTTTGCTTATCGGCATTGTTAAAAAAAACGGGATCATGATGGTGGACTTCGCTCTGGACGTCAGACGCAATGAAGGCAAAACCCCGCAGGAAGCCATTCATCAGGCCTGTCTTTTGCGTTTCCGGCCCATTCTTATGACCACCATGGCCGCTTTGTTCGGCGCTTTGCCGATGATGCTGGGTCGGGGCATGGGCTCGGAGCTGCGTAATCCTCTGGGCATCGCTATGGTGGGCGGGCTCATTTTGAGCCAGGTCTTGACCTTGTTTACCACTCCTGTGGTTTATCTTTATTTTGGCCGCCTGAGTCTGGCCGTGCAGCATCGGCTGCGTTCCGACGTTAAATCGAAATGCGCGGCGGAAGAAAGCGCGCAGGGATCCTTGCCCGGAGCAAAGCTGTGATCCCAAACAGAGCTCTACGGCATCTGGCCTTGGCGGCGCTTATCGGTCTTAGCGGTGCGCTGGCTGTGCAGGGGTTTCATGTGTGTCTCAGTTTGGTCGAACGCTTGAGTGTGGGCTCGGATCAAGGATTGGTGGCCGCGGCTCGCGCCCTGTCGCCGCTGCGGCGCTTATGCACCCCCATGTTGGGAGCGGCGACCGCCGGGCTGGTGCTCTGGACTTTTGTGCGCCTTCGCGGCGAGCGGGCGGAAGCGCGGTCCACGGATTACATCGAAGGTATTGTGGCCGGCGGAGGCGCATTGGATACGGCCGGCTCTTTGGTCAAATGCCTGGCCTCTGTTTTAGTTGTCGCCGGCGGTCTGGCTGTGGGGCGGGAAGGGGGGATGATTCTGCTTTCGGCTCTTGCGGCTTCGCTCATCGCCGCGCGTCTGGAGCCGAAAAAAAGATCTCTGTTCACGGCCTGCGGGGCGGCTGCCGGGGTGGCCGCCGCCTATCATGCGCCGCTGGCCGGAAGCCTGTTTGCCCTGGAAATGATTTTGGGCAGCCTCGCTCCGGCCGCTTTGGGGCCGGTGGCTGTGGCCGCGGGTGTTTCTCTGGGGGTGACGCTGTTCTTTGGGGGCGGGCGCGTGTTGTACGCTTTGGCTCCGCTGCCCGCGCCGGATCTTACACTGTACATCCTGGCCCTGCCCCTGGCCGCCCTGGCCGCCTTGGCCGGCAGCGCCTTCTTGTGCGGCATGGACGGCACGCGGGCGCTTTTCGACCGTTTGTGTCGAGGCTGGGCCACGCCAGCCCGCCTTGGCTTGGGCGGCCTTATTGTCGGCGCATTGTCCTTGGCGGTGCCCGAGGTCTGGGGCAACGGCTACAGTGTTATTCAGCGTTGCCTGGCGGCCGAACCCGGCTTGGAGCTGGCGTTGCTGTTTCTGGCGGCTAAAGTGCTGGCCATGCTGTCCAGCGCCGGCGCCGGCGCGCCCGGCGGTTTTTTCACCCCCACTTTGTTTATGGGGGCGACAGCCGGTTTGGCTTTGGGACTTGCCTTGAAAGGAGCCGGCCTGGAAGCGGGCGGCGTGTTGGTGATTCAAACGACTCTTTTGGCCATGGCCGCTATGCTGGCCGCCACTACCCATGCGCCGGCCATGTCCGCGTTTATGGTTTGCGAAATCAGCGGGGCCTACGGCATGCTGCCGGCTCTTCTGCTCACGGCGCTGGCGGCTTCAATGGCCGGAAAGCGGCTGCATCCCGTGTCTATCTATGGGTTGGGCGGGCCGAAGAAAAACACGACGCCCCTATAAAGCGACGCAATGATCTTGCAGCCGGCTTTGTACCCGGCCGAAAAAATAACCGTGAGAGAAGTAAGATGACACATGAACATGCGGGTTTTTCAGCCGGAGAGGCTTTGTCCGAAAATATCTACTACGGGGAGAAAACCCGCCGGGCCAGGGAAAATTTTCACATTGCCGGATTGCAAATTTCTCTTGAGCCCAAGCTGATTATGGCCCTCGGATACGTTAAAAGGCGGCGGCTCTGGCCAGAAATAAAATCCTGCACGAGGCTGTGGCGCATGAGCAGAAGCTGGTCGCCCAGGAAAAGTGGGATGAGATTTTTTCCTTTGGTAGTTTGATTAAGCCCAAATTGATCAGGAAGTGATGTCGCGCTTGTGTCTATAGTTGAAAGAGTTGGCGAGGCAATAGACAAAGCCGGGTGGATTTCCCGGCTTTGTCTATTTGGGGCGCAGGCAAACGGTCAAGCTACGCGTGTTTCCAGGATGCCATGAACTCGGCGGCGCTGCCCCCGGCGTCCAAGTGGCGCAGAAGGGCGCTGCCGAAGACCACGGCGTGCGGAGGTTCTGTGAGGCCCTCCAGTTGGCCGGGATTCTGAATGCCGAAGCCCAGGGCCACAGGCAGCTTGAAGGCCCGCCGCGCCCGCGCCACAGTGCGGGCTGCTTCCGGAGGCAAGCCCTGGCGCACGCCGGTGGTGCCCATTATGGAGACCACATAAACGTAGCCGGATGCTTGCGCAGAGTAATCGGCCATGCGGTCGTCGCCGGTGTTGGGGCCTACCAGGGCGATGAGGTCCAGTCCTTTTTCGCCGAGGGTGGCGCGAAGCGGCACGTCTTCTCCCAGGGGCAGGTCCGGCACGATGAAGCCCTGCACCCCTGCCTCAGCGGCTTCGTCGGCCAGGCGTTTCAGCCCGTATTGCAGAAAGGGGTTGTAGTAGCCCATGAGCACAAGACCGGCTCGCGGGCGCGGCGAGAGCTTAACCAGGGTTTTCATGATCCAGTCGAGGGAAATGCCGTCTTCCAGAGCGCGGCGGGAGGCGTCTTCCACCACCGGGCCGTCCGCCACGGGATCGGAAAAAGGCACGCCTATTTCAATGATGTCCGCGCCGTTTTCATCCAGTTCCCGCAGGGCGGTCAAAAAACGTTTCCTGTCGGGAAAACCGGCGGTGATAAAAGGAATTCGCGCGATGCGCCCTTCAGCGTTGGCCGCTTCAATGCGGTGCTGCAGTGTGGAGATGTTCATGCCGTGCCTCCTTGAAGCTCGGGGAGATGTTCGGATGCGATGCCGAGGTCCTTGTCGCCCCGGCCGGAGAGATTGACGATCACATGGGAACCCTTGGCGAACGCGTGGGGGTTGTCCAGCGCCCAGGCGAGAGCATGGGAGGATTCCAACGCCGGGATGATGCCTTCTTTGCGGGAGAGCGTGGTAAAGGCTCGCAATGCGGCTTCGTCATTGATGATATGGTATTCGGCCCGCTTTTGGGCGGCAAGGTGGGCATGTTCCGGCCCGACGCCGGGGTAATCCAGCCCGGCGGACACAGAGTGCGAGGGCTGGATCTGGCCATC
>CBDTYX010000030.1:0-12701 GCA_965364745.1 uncultured Desulfovibrionaceae bacterium
GTTGCCGGAAAAGCGCGCTTTGGGACCGAACAGGGGGTGGGCGCCGACCACGGGTCCGGGGTGGCTTTCGGCCATGATGCGCATGGCCGGACCTTTCAGCGAAGTGATATCGGCCAGCACTTGATTTGGGCGCAGCCAGGGGCGCAGGGAGGTCAAGGTTTCGTTGAGGGCGGCTTCGGGCAGGCAGCACAGGATAACTTTGCACTGGGGCAGAAAGTCAGCCGCAGCCGCAAAGGGCAGGCAGTCTTTGGCCGGCCTGCGGTTGAAGCCTATGACTTCGGCCCCGGACCGCCTGGCTTGGCGGGCCAGCAAGCGGCCCATGCCGCCGCCCGCGCCTAAAACGGCGAGGGTGAGGCCGCGCAGGGGCAGTGTCGCTTGGGGCTCGCGGGTGTGGTTATTGTTCATGCGGCTCATGCCTGCTCCAGCTTGCGCCAGAGCGTGAAAAAGTCTGGGAAGGATTTGTCCACGCAGGCGGGGTTATCCAGGTTTACGGCCAGTCCCCGGCGGGTGAGCAGGGTCAGGCTCATGGCCAGGCGGTGGTCGTTGTGGGTGCGGAAAACAGTTCCGGCGGCCAGGCGCGGGCCGTTCGGCGGCGGGGTGATGATCATGCCGTCGGGCTGCTCGTCGATAACGCAGCCGATTTTGCGCAGTTCCTCAGCCGGGGCGCTGATGCGGTCGCTTTCTTTGAGGCGCAGATGGGCGGCGCCGAAGATCCGGGTGCGGCCTTGGGCCAGGGCGGCCAGGGCGGCCACGGTGGGGGTTAAGTCCGGGCAGGCGCTCATGTCCCAATCGCCGCCGCGCAAAGGCTGCCCGCCCGGCGGCGGGGCCGCGGTCAAGCCGGTCTCGCTCCAGGCGAGTTGTGCGCCCATATCGCGTAAAATATCGGCGATGATGCGGTCGCCCTGTAATGAATCGGACCTGAGGCCGCGTACGGTGATCGGTCGGGTTCCTAAGGCTCCGGCGGCCAAAAGGTAAGAGGCGCTGCTGAAGTCGCCTTCGCCAAAAAAGTTTCCGGCCCCGTAAGCGCCGGGCGCGACCCGGATGCGGAAAACGGCCGGATCAATGCCGCGCAGGGAGCGCCAATCCACACTTGTCCAGGGGCTGTACGCATTGCTTTCCACGCTGAATGCAAGGCCGGCCTTAGCCATAACCTCAAGAGTGAGCAGCAGGTAAGGCCAGGAATTGACGGTTTTGCCGCTGAAACGCAGGGTTAGTCCGTCATCCATCAAGGGAGCGGCCAAAAGCAGGCCCGAGGCGTATTGGCTGGATTCTTCGCCGGGCACTGAAACTTCGCCGCCGCGCAGGCCCTTGGCCGTGAGGACAAAAGGCGCATGTTCCGGCTTATTAAGCCAGGTGAAGCGGGCGCCCAAGTCTTCCAGCACGGTGGTCAGCCCGGCCATGGGGCGTTCATGCAGCCGCGCCGCGCCAAAAACTTTAAAATCGCCGCGCCCGGCGGCGAGCAGCGCAGTGATCAGGCGGCAGGACGTGCCGGATTCATGCATGTCGCAGAGCGCGGGCGCATCCGGGCTTTGGCCGCCGCGCAAACAGCCGGCCGTGCCGCGCACGGTAAACGCGCCCGGCCCGACGCGCTCAATCTTCGCGCCGCCGGCCGCGAGTACGGCACGGGTCCTTTCAGTATCCTTGCTTTCCAGAATATTGTTTAAGCGCGATTCGCCGTTGGCCAGAGCTGCGGCCATAAGCAGGCGGTGGCTGATTGATTTGGAAGGCGGCGCGTCAATAATGATAGGTTGCATAATTCAAATAGTCTTCATTTACAAAGTTAAAGTTCCCCCAATATGGGCTAAGTAGGGGGAGAGGTCCGGAGAGGAGAATCTAAAGGGGTAATCCCCCTTTTGGTTCCCCCTCTTCGGCGTCCGCCGTGACCTTGCCCGGCGGGTAGACGCCGAGGATGCGCAGCTCGTGGGCGTTGCGCTTCAAGTCGCTCAGGATGCGTTCATAGGCCGCGCCCATGAGGTTGACGGCCACATCGGCAAAAAAGACGTAGGCCCAGTCTTCGCCTTTGCCGGGGCGCGACTCCAGCTTGCTCAGGTTTATCTGGGCTTGGGCAAAGATGCTTAAGATGGAGGCCAGAGCGCCGGGGCGGTCGGGCAGGGTAAACAACAGCGAGGTTTTGGCCGGTTGGCCGTGGACGGGCAGGTCGGGATGGGTCGCGCCGTTGTCCAGGCGGCCGGGAGCCAGAAGCACAAAGCGGGTGTGGTTGTGGTTCTGGTCAGCGATATTTTGGGCCAGAACGAAGAGCTCCAAGCCGGCGGCCAGATCGGCGTGTGCAACGGCTGCGGAGTGGCTGTTTTCCGCAGCCAGGTGGGCGGCTTTGGCCGTGCTCTCCACGCTGATGGCCTGGGCGGCGGGCAGGTTGCGGCGCAGCCATTCGCCGCATTGGGCCAGCCCCTGCGGATGGGAAAACACGGTTTTGATTTTGCCGAGGTCGCTTTCCCGGCTCAGGAGTGCGTGTTTGATGCGGTAAAAAAATTCAGCCGTGATGTGCACGGGCTGGCTCAAAAACAAGTCCAGGCTTTGTCCCACGCTGCCGTGCAGCGAGTTTTCCAGAGGGCTGATGCCCAAAGAGCATTCGCCTTCGCTTACGGCTTCAAACACGGCCGCAAGATTGGGCGCAAGCTGGAAGTCGGCGGTGTGGCCCAAAAAGGCCAGCCCCGCCAGGTGTGAAAAAGTGCCGGCCGGCCCCAGGCAGGCGATGCACTGCGGGGCTTGCAACTGCCGGGAGACGGATAGAACGGCGCGGTATACGGCCCGGAGCTGAGCCTCGCTCATGGGGCCGGGATTGGCCAGGGCGAGGCGTTCCAGCAGGGTTTCTTCCCGAAAAGGCCGATGCACCGGCTCACCGGCGCCGGCTTTATATTCGCCCACAGCCAGGGAAAGCCGCGCCCGTCGGTTCAGCAGCTCAACGAGCGCGTCATCCAGGCTGTTGATTTCCGCACGCAGTTCGTCCAGGGAGAGCGGGGCGGCAGGGTTTTGTTTTTGGTCGGCCATCATTACACCTCAGCGATGTTTTCAGCGATGCGGCGGCCGAAATGGCGGCCGGCCACATCCAGACGACAGAGCACCGCATCGCCGATTTTAAGGTCAACCACGGATACGGGATCGCCGTCGGGTCGGGTCAGACAGATGGTTTCGGCATTTTGCAAAAAGATGCTGCCTTTACGGCCTTCCGCTTCGGCGCTGATTTTGAGCATGGGCCGCACTTCCTGCTTGGCCCGGCCTACAATGACGCTGCGGGTTTTACCGGTGAAGGACACGGCCAGCACCTCCTGCCCGCTTTGAATTTCGCTTAAATAAGCGGTGCGGTCGGCGGGCAGGAAGATATAGGCGTGCACAGCCCCGGCATTGACCCGGAAGGGACGGGAGGCCACAAATTCGTTAATTTCGGTCTCAGCGTGGGTGAGGAAGGTGAAGGCCGAGGAATCGCCGGAGAGCACGCCTTCGCCTTTGGCGAACATGGACAGGGTATCCACGCAGACGCGGTTGCCCAGGCCCACAGGTTCAATGGCCGTAATCACGGCCGCGGTGAGCTCCACTTCTCCGGCGCCGGCGTTGAGGATGTCCATGATGGCCGGCAGCTCGGGCAGGGCTTTGGGGGTGACGGCAATGACATCGGCGCCCAGTTCCATGATTTTGGCGGCGAGCTTTGCCCGTTCAAGGTTGTTCACGGCCAGGGCCAGCTTGGATTCGCCGCTGCGCCGGGTAATCAGGTTCTCCACGGGAATGACTTCCCAGTCAGGGGCAAGGAGCACGGACTCGCCGGAAGCCAAAATTTCCCCGGCGGCTTCTTCATCGGCTTTGACGCTGACCTCGCGCAGGGGGGTATCGGCGAGGCTCCATACTTTGGTGCGGGCCATGCGTTCCACTTCAGCCAGATGCTCGGGGGCCACAATCAGGCCGTGCGCCCCGCCTTCCAGAGCGAGGGCAACCTCGCTCTGGACATAGGGCTCGGCAAGGAAAAAAATCAGCTTGCTCATGCCGCGCACTTCACTCCCGTTTTGGCCGGGGTCTTGGCCTCGACTTCGTTCATGATGCGGATGGCGTCGCTGAGCGGCAGGTCGCGGTGCCCCAGATCGCTGAGCACGCGCACGAGTTCGGTCATGCAACGGTGCTGGAAAATGTTGCGCCCCACGGACAGGCCCGCGCCGCCGGCTTCCAGGGATTCATCGACCATGCGCAGGAAGTCTTCCGTGGAATTGAGCTTGGGGCCGCCGGCAATGACCACCGGGATGCCGCAGCCGTTCACCACCGAGGCGAAGCTTTTAATATCGCCGGTGTAGGCCACTTTAACCAGGTCAGCGCCCAGCTCCATGCCCACGCGGGCGGCCAGCGCCACCATTTTCGGGTCGTATTCGTCTTTGATCTGCGGGCCGCGGGCGTAGACCATGGCCATGACCGGCATGCCCCATTCCACAGCCTTGGTGGAGACCTGGCCCAGATCGGCCAGCATGCGGGATTCGGCATCGTTGCCGATATTGACGTGTACGGAAACCGCGTCCGCGCCCAGGCGCAGGGCGTCCTCCACCGAGGCCACCAGGGTTTTTTCGTTGCAGTCGGTAGCCAGAGCAGTGCCGCCGGACAGGTGAATCATAAGGCCGATGTCCGAATCGGCGCCGGAGGCGCCGGAGGGGCGGAAAGACTGGGCCACGGCGCCTTTGTGCATGACCACGCAGTTGGCGCCGCCCTCGGCCACTTTGGACACCGTGGCGCGCATGTCGGTAAGCCCGGTCATGGGGCCGACAGTGAGGCCGTGGTCCAGGGGCACGATGATGGTGCGCCCCGTGTTGCGGTTAATAATGCGCTGCAGTCTTACTTGTTTGCCGAGCATATTCATTTTAAAAACTCCTTTTTCGGCCCTGCCGCGTTTGTAAAGCAAGGCCGGTTTGGGGCCCAGCTTTTTTGCCGCGGCGTAAAAACAAAAAAGCCGCAGCAAAAAGCTGCGGCCTGTTTGGTTGCGTCGAACGGACAAAAGTCTACGCCGAACACACCTCCAGCAGCCGCAGCTTGCGGATAAAATAATATTGAAAATAAAAGCTGAAAGCCTGCATGGTGATGTTGTTCAAAATATGGACCTCTGTCCGTGTTTTTATCTTGAGTTAAAATTTAAAAACTCTCAAAAAAAATGTCAACTAAAAAGAAGATTTTTTTGAGAACGATTGAGGCGTTCGGTCCGCAAACCGCTGAGGGAGAAGAGTTTTGAGCAAAAGTATTTTTTTGTTTTTTAGTCGGACGCGAGATGCTTATAAAGGCCATGCACAGCGCGGGGGAAGTAGAAACGGGCAGAATTGATATGGGCAGTTGTATTGTTATACTGCAGTTCTGGTGCGATCTGTTGTAATTGTCTGCAAAAGATGAATAATTTTTATTGTTTGCAGATATTTTTTAAAGTCGAACCTTGTGATTTTGCAGCTGAACAGGGCTGAGGAGGAAAAAAAAATTATATTAATATAGATATATTGACATAAAAATTTTACAAAAAAAGATATTTTAAATCAATATGTTATAAGAAAAAATGGAGAAAGACGCAGGAAATGCGGGCAAAAAAAGAGTTTTCTGTTGACGAGATGCAAGGCTTGAGGCATTAGCTTAATTGAGGCCGCAGGGCTTAAGCGTGGGTGCTTGCTATAAAATTGCTGCGGAAGAAGTGTTTATTTTTTTTAGTGAGGTTTTTTTCATGTCCAAGTCTATTTATGTGGGTAACTTGCCTTGGTCCGCCACGGAAGAACAGATTCAAGATCTGTTTGCCAACTATGGCACGGTGCATTCCGTGAAGCTGATCACCGATCGTGAAACCGGCAGAGCTCGTGGCTTCGGCTTCGTGGAAATGGATGACGCGGAAGCGTCCGCCGCCATTGAAGCCTTGGACAACAGCAGCTTCGGAGGCCGCACCTTGCGCGTCAATGAAGCACGGCCTAAAGATGCTCGGGGGCCCCGGGGTTAGGCGCTCTAATAGTTTCCCCAGAGCCGCCTTACTGTCGCAGGGCGGCTTTTTTTATTTTTAAGTTTTGCGGGCAAAAAACGCGGGAAGCCTGCCAAGGGCCTTGCGCAGAAAGGTTGACATCGCGTATGATTGGTTTTATGGGAGCGCACCAACTTGCTTAAGGGACATGCCGGGCGCGTGGAGCGAAGCTGATCGCTTGCTTGAACAACGTCCGAAAAAATAGTAGCATGCAGGCATCCGTAATATGACGGAAAGACTTGCCGGCGGTTGATTCAGGAGGGACTGATGCAGAATCCTAAAGATTGCGTGTTGTATAGCGGCGGGGTCACGGGGACCGAAGAGTTTTTCGGCATTATGGCTGAACAGTACGGCCTTGAAGAAGTGAACTACAGTTTTACCGGCCATCAGCCCGTGCGCCAGAGAGGCGTTAAGGTGCTTGGCCCGGAAGAGCTCTCGCTTAAAGACGTGAGCCTGGCTTACGTGTCTAAGCTGATGAGCCGCGAGTATACGCGGGCGCCTCTGTTTCGCCGGGTGCTGCAATCCATTTGCTGGCAGGTGTCCAGCGGAGAGGAAATTTTCGTGGTCGGCGTGATTCAGCAAGACGGCACGGTTAAGGGCGGCACCGGCTGGGGCGCGGAATTCGCCAAAATTTGCAACAAGCCTTTGTTTGCTTTTGATCAGGAGCGTAGCGGCTGGTTTTCCTGGATGGAAAGCGAGTGGGTTGAGGCCGGCAAGCCTCAGATTACGGCCCGGCATTTTACCGGGACCGGGACCCGCTTTTTGACTGAAGCCGGCAAAAACGCCATCAGCGAGTTGTTTGCCCGAAGTTTCAGCAAATAGGGCCGCGTTTTTCAGGGCCCGGAATATCGCGCTTGCGCGGCCGCCGGGCTGTTGAATTTTGTTTTGCGATTTACGTTGGGTGTACCACTTAAAGTCTTGGGCTTTAGGTGGTACATTTTTTGGGACGCTGGAGCATTTTAACATTTAGATTATATTTATATTATAGATAAAAATGCTCTGACGCTGCAGCGCTAAACTGCGCAACGGGCGCGAGATTGCTGCAGGACTGCTTTGCCGAACGTAAGCGGCAATCTCAAAGCGAAAATGCTATATAATTTTGAGCAGATGCCATGTCCACGCCAAACCCCGCTTCCGCCACCCCGTTCGACGCCTCACAGCACGGTATTGTTTCCACGGCCTCAGCGTTCATGCTCTGGGGGCTTTTGCCCATTTACTGGAAATTGCTGGACGCCGTGCCGGCTTTTCAAATCTTAAGCCACAGAACCATCTGGTCGCTGGTCTTCCTGCTTATTTTGCTGTTTGGGCTTAAACGTATGGGCGAGGTGAAAGCGGCCCTGCGCTCAAAGCGCAACCGCTGGTGCCTGGCCGGGGGCTCGCTGATGCTGGCCGCCAACTGGGGCATTTATATCTGGGCGGTAACCAACGAGCATATTATTGAAGCCAGCCTCGGCTACTATATCACCCCCCTGATCAATGTGGTGCTCGGGTATCTGGTGTTCAACGACCGCCTCAATCGTTTGCAGCTGTCGGCCATCGGCCTGGCCGTGGTCGGGGTGGCGGTCATGGTGGTGCGTTACGGCCATTTCCCCTGGCTGGCTTTATCCATTGCCCTGTCCTTCGCGTTATACGGCATGATTCGCAAACTGGCCGATGTGGAGTCCATGCCCGGCCTGTTTTTGGAAACCACCATCTTAAGTCCGATTATGGCCGCGTATCTGCTGTGGCAGGAAAACATCGGCCTGGGCGCATTTTTGCACAGCAGTCTTGAGGTTAATGCTTTGCTGCTCCTGTCCGGCGTGGCCACCTCCGTGCCGCTTTTGCTGTTCGCGCACGGGGCCAGGCGCATTTCGTTCATCACCGTGGGGCTGTTGCAGTACATCACGCCCACCATGACGTTTCTCCTGGGTTGCCTGGTCTACGGCGAGGAGTTCAAGCCCTCGCACGTACTGGGCTTTACCTGCATCTGGCTGGCACTGGCCCTGTATACCTTTGATGGGGTGCGCCGCTATAAGCATAGCTTTAAAAATTACAGCCCCGGCCAATAAGCGCCCGGGCACAAGGCGGACAATAATGAAGTTGAACATTATCGCGCATCGCGGGGCTAAGGGCATGGCGCCGGAAAACACTTTGGCCGCCGCGCGTTTGGCCCATGCCCAGGGCGCGGATATGTGGGAGCTGGATGTGGGGCTTTCCCGCGACAACGTGCCCATGGTGCTGCATGATGAAAGTTTGCTGCGTACCAGCAATGTGGCGGTGCTGCCGGCATTTGTGCACCGCCACCCCTGGCTTTTGGAGCAGCTCAGCCTGGCCGAACTGCGCGGACTGGACGCCGGGGCCTGGTTCGGGCCTGAATTTAAGGGTGAAAGGCTGCCCACTTTACGGGAAGCTTTGGAGCTGTCTGTGCAACTGGACTTTCCGGTCAACATCGAGCTTAAGGATTACGGTTGTTCAGCGGTCGCCCTGCGCTCTGTGGTGGACCAGACCATAGGCCTCATTGCTGAGTTGGATATGGCCGAGATCGTGCTCATTTCCTCTTTTTCCCGGAACTGCCTGCGCCTGGTCAACGCCGGCGCGCCGCACCTTAAGCTGGCCGTGCTGGTGGAAACCGGGGATATGGATGACCTTCTGGAAGCCTGCCTTAATCTCGGCGCCGCGGCCGCGCATCCGGACAGCGTCCTGGTCACGCCAAAAGGACTGGGCGCCTTGCGCGAGGCAGGGCTTGCGGTCAACATCTGGACCGTGAATTGCGCTGAAGAGGCAGCCAGACTTGCCGCCTGGGGAGCTACGGGACTGATTACCGATTACCCTCTGCAATGCCGCGAGTGGCTTACGGCGCATAAGGAATAAGCCCGCATTGACTTGCGGCGGCGGTCGTTTTATCAAGAATAGAACGGTTTCTTTTTTAAATTATAGGTGAACTGTGCCGGCGGCGCGGCGCAATACGAAGCACCGCCCGCGGCAAAGGCGTTTTTGCCTTTAAGCGCTTTTGCCGGGCGCTAATTGCTGTAAAGTTGCCTGATTTTCCATGAATAACACTTGTCGTAAATTAACTTAGCGGCGGGCGCGCGTGCCTGAAGGCAAGAGCCGTTGCCGCGCAAGATAAGGAGGCGATTTATGGATACATTGTTGGCCATTCAAACTCGACGCTCGGTAAGAAAATACACGGACCAAGCCATTGACGAGGAAAAGCTGGACGCCGTTTTGCGGGCGGGCATGGCTTCGCCCACGGCCGGCAATTCCCAGTCCTGGCGCTTTGTGGTGGTGGACGATAAAAAATTGCTGGCGACCATCGCGTCCTTAAGCCCTTACGCGACTATGGCCGCGGCCGCGCCCATGGCCATTTTGCTTTGCGCCGACCTTGAAGCGGAAATGTATCCGGGCTTTTGGGTGCAGGACTGCGCTGCGGCCATGCAAAATATGCTTTTGGCCGCGCATGCCTTGGGACTTGGCGCGGTCTGGTGCGGCATTCATCCCGATGCCGAACGGGAAAAGGCTTTTGCCCAGGCGTTTAACCTGCCGTCCCATGTTAATGCTTTCGGGCTCATGGTTATGGGCTATCCGGCCGAAGCGCCTTCGGCGGCGGATCGTTTTGACATGGGCAAGGTTTATCATAACCGGCATAAGTGATTTTTAAGAGGCCGCCGGCATAAACCAAAGCAGCGTTTTACATTCGGCTTATGCCGGCAGAGCACTTGCCTTTTGGGCAGGATTTGCCGGACAAGGCCGCGCCGCGCGTTGCGGCCGGTTTCAATAAAATTGCAGCACATTGAGATGGGCTGCTTCAGAGGTGCCTATGAAAGTTATCGCCTTTAACTCCAGCCCGCGCAGAAACGGAAATACCCAGCAACTGCTGGATGTCGTGGCCGGTGAATTGCAAAATGAGAATATTGAGGTGGAGCATGTCCGCATCGGCGGCAAACTGCTGCACGGCTGCACGGCTTGCGGAAGTTGCTCGAAAAATAAGGGTCGCTGCGTGCTTGACGATGATCCCATGAACGAATGGATAGCCAAAATGGCGGCGGCCGACGGCATTCTTTTAGGCTCGCCCACGTATTTCGCCACAGTGAATACGGAGATGAAGGCGCTCATTGACCGCTCCGGCTATGTGCTCAAGCGCACCGGGGATTTGCGGCTCAAGGTGGGCGCGCCGGTGGTGGTGGCGAGGCGCGGCGGGGCCATTCAAACCTACAACACGCTCATGGCTTTTTTCGGAATCATGGAAATGATCGTGCCCGGATCCATTTACTGGAACATGGGTTACGGCCTCATGCCCGGCGACGTGCAGCGCGACGACGAAGGCATGGAGACCATGCGCCGGCTTGGGCGGAATATGGCCTTTGTGCTTAAGAAAGTGCGCGGCTGAATGGGGCCTTCGGTTGAATGCGCCGGGGAGGGAAAACTGACGCGGATCTTAGACCGGGCCTCCGGCCTTAGAGCCGCGCCACCCCCGCGAAAGCGGGCGCCCAGAATTTTATAAAGGTTCCCCACCCTTTCCTTAACCCTTATTGATGTGGTTTTCAGCCCGGCCTCCTGATCTGGAATTATGCCATTCCCAGGCTTGGCCGGGGCGCCGGTCTTTTTTATTTGCCGATCTTTCCACCATAGAGTCGTGCGCCCTCCGTTTTGGAAGAAGCGCGGGCAATTATTTTAAGTATGCTTTGCCCTCGGCGATCAGCCTGACCGGGCCGCCGATCCAGCCGCACAGAACGCCGCCTGGTCCGGTTTCCAGCTCCACGGCGATATTTTCCCCGCTGGGCTGGCGGATATTGATTTTGCTTGCTCCGCACGCGGCGCGCAAGGCCAGGGCCAGGGCGAGGCTTCCGCTGCCGCAGGCGGTTTCCGGGCAGGAGGAGTCGGTGGCGCGCACCCAGACCAGGGGCCGGATGTATTGCTCCTTTGCTCCCAGGGGCGCGTGGCGAATGCAGCCCACGGCGGGCTCGGCCGTAAGATTCAGTCTTTGGCGCCAGGCGGCGGCTTCTCCGGCGGGGTCCGCAGGCATAGGATGTCGGCTTTCATCCAGTAACAGGTGGACAATGCCCGGCACATCCACACGGATGAGGCCGGGTTCAAGTTCAGTTAAGGCGGCCCCGGCCAGAGCGATGCGCACGGCGGCGTCCAGGCCGCCCGTTGCGTTTGCATCCGGTTGCACCCGCCAGGCCACGGGCGCATCAGCGCCGGAAGAGCGCAAACTCCCCGTCACCGGCCAACTATCCGGCCCTTCTTCCGCCAGCATAACCAGGAGCGCGGCCAGGCAGCGGCAGGCGTTGCCGCAAAATTCGCCGCCCATCATGCCAATGCCGGGCATTTCTGCATCGAGATCAATAAATCCCACCTGCTCCGCCCCCAAATGGAGATTGTCCATCAATTCGGCGGCCACAACGGCGCGCCGCTCCGCGGGCACGGCCGCAGCTGGAATGAGCAGGGTGGTGTTGCCGCCGGGGCTGAGTTTATAAAACGGGATGCCGGTTTTATTGGAGATGGTGTACATACTCTATTTTTCCGTTTTTATAATTAATTCGTTCACTCCGATCAGGATTTAGGGGGGTGAGAGTTCGGGAGAGGGGAACCTGAAGGGGATTATCCCCATCAGGTTCCCCTCTCCCGATGGCCTCGCGTTTTAACGCATTCTGCGTAAAATAATGGCGGCCAGTTTTTGCACTCCGCGGGAGTTGGGCGAGCGGTGCAGGGGGTCGGGGAGCATGGCGGCCAGGGTGGCGGCCTGGCTTTTGCTCAAATTGGCGGCCGACACGCCGAAGTAACGGCGGGCGGCGGCTTCGGCTCCGTAAACGCCTTTGCCCCATTCCACCACATTCAGGTAAATTTCCAAAATGCGCTCTTTGCTTAAGTTCATTTCCAGGCGCCAGGTCAGGACGGCTTCCTGCAATTTGCGGGTGATGCTCTTTTCCGGGGAGAGGTAGAGATTTTTGGCCAGTTGCTGGGTAATGGTGCTGCCCCCGGCGGACAGGCGCCCCCGGTCGATGTTTTTATCAAGGGCGATACGCATGCCTTCCCAGTCAAAGCCGCGGTGCTCCCAGAAGGTGCTGTCTTCGGCGACGATCACGGCTCGCCGCAAATTGGGGGAAATACGGGAGAGGCTTTTCCAGGTCCAGCTGACCTTGACTTTGGCGTCGGCGTCTTCCCATTGCTCTTGCCGATATTCCATAAAGGCGGTGGAGTCGGGGTTTTCCTTGTCCAGGTTCCACATGGGCGGCCAGACCAGGTAGCGGCCGATATTGCAAGCGTAGAGCAGGAGCAGGCACAACAGACAGAAGACGATGGGCCGTCTTTTCGCAAAAAGGATGATGCGCTGGGGTAAGGCCATGGGGTTATCCGTGCGGCACAATTGCCGGTGCTTTACGCAAAAGACCGGGACGCGTGTCCGCATCCCGGTCTTATTCATTCAAAGGGGGCTTGTCCAGGGAAATTATTCCATGGGGCCGCTTTCAGTTTCCATGCCCGGGGCGGGGGTGTCCGGGGGCATGGCGGGCACAGCGGGTTCTCTGGGGTTCTCGCCCACGGGGCGGGCGGTCCAGTCGTCAATATTGCCGAGGTCGCCGTAGCCTTGCTTTTCATAGGAGCTGCGGCTGATCTGGAGGTCGTCGATGAGGTGGCCTTCCAGGGCCAGGAGCCGTTAGGCGGCGCCCACTTCGTTGGCTTTGGAGGTGACCAGCATCAGCGAAGAGCTGTACAGTTCATTTTCCGAGTCCAGAAGGTCCAGAAG
>CBDTYX010000031.1:0-12570 GCA_965364745.1 uncultured Desulfovibrionaceae bacterium
ACGACGGCGCCCTGCTTTACAGGCAGCAGCGTCACAATGCCGGAAAAATCGGCATCATCGCCGGGCCGGCCTATGCCTCCAGCAGCCGCGGGCGCCTGGAGGGATACCGGCAGGCCCTGGAGGAGGCGGGGCTCTGCGTGCCGGGCGCCTGGGTCACGGTTTGCGGCGGTGTGGGCAGGGTCACGGTTATGGCGGTGCGCTCGGTGCGTTCCACTTTAGTCTCACCCGGCGCGTCCAGATAAATAATGACGCGCTCGCGACCGTCCACGCTTTGCCACTGCCAGGATACGCCCCAGGCCGGAGCGGCGGCCGCCAAAAACCAGGCCGCCGACACAAGGCAGCTTAAGCAGAAGAGAAAAAGAGGCCGGACGAGTCCGGTTTGTGGCGTGCAATTCACCAGGTTATTATGAAAACGCGTTAGTTCCTTTACGCGTGACAGATCCGGTTTTGCCTATGTTGGCTTAAAATTCCGCGCCGCATACTTATAAACCAAGCATCAGTATATGCGATTTGCAATAAATACGCCAGGGGGTGCTTGTTGTCAGATTTACGGCGTATGCCGGGTTATTCGCCCATTTTTTTCAACTTTTCAATGAGCGTGGTCCGTTTAATGCCCAAAAGCTCGGCGGCCTGGTTCTTGACGCCTCCCGCACGGGCGAGGGCCTCCTGCACCAGGCGCTCTTCAATGGAATCCATAAATTCTTTCAGGCTCATATCCAATTGGGTTAACTGATCCAAGGCCGGCCAGACAAAGGCGCCGGTGGACGAGGCCTGGGGGTGGGGCGCCCCGGCCGGCGGGCAATAGGTGGTTTCCATCATTGAAGCGGGAGGCAGGGTGGCGGCCGCGGCGCAGGCGGCGGCTTCCATGGCCGCGCTTTCCTCGCGCTCAATTTCAGGGTCGTGGGGAGGCGGCTCGGGCAGGGCGGAGAGGTCGCCCAACTCGTTGAGGATTTTGCCCGGCAAATCGTCAATAATCACTTCCGGCCCGTCGGCCAGAATGCTCAGGCGCTCCATGAAGTTTTCCAGCTCACGCACGTTGCCCGGCCAGGAATAGGCCGACAGGGCTTTTTGCACTTCGTGGTTTAGCCCCAGGGCAGCGCGCTGTTTGGCTTCGCAGAATTTGTGCAGGAAAAAGTCGGCCAGGATCAGGATATCGCGGCCGCGCTCGCGCAAAGGAGGAATGTGCAAGGGAATGACGTTCAGGCGATAATAGAGGTCTTCGCGAAAGCGCCCGGCCCGCACTTCTTCTTCCAAATCGCGGTTGGTAGCCGCAATGATGCGCACATCGACCTTGCGCACGCCCGTGCCGCCCACGCGCTCGATTTCGCGCTCCTGCAGCACGCGCAGAATTTTAACCTGCAAAGGCAGGTCCATTTCCCCGATTTCATCCAGAAAGACCGTGCCGGTGTCGCCCAGCTCAAAGCGGCCGGGTTTGCTGCGGATGGCGTGGGTAAAGGCGCCTTTTTCGTGGCCGAACAGTTCGGATTCCAAAAGCTCGCGGGGAATGGCCCCGCAGTTGATGGGAATAAAGGGCTTGTCGGCGCGCAGGCTGTTGGCGTGCAGGGCGCGCACCAGCACTTCCTTGCCCGTGCCCGATTCGCCGGTGACCAGCACCGTGGAGTCCGTGGGCGCCACTTTGGTGATGACTTTAAACAAATCGCGCAGAGACGAGCTTTGCCCGATAATGCCTTCTGTATTCAAAGCCATATGCGTTCTCTCCCCGTTCCCGGCAATGATCCGCGTGCGAGAGGCCCTCGCGGGATAAATATTTTATCTATTCTGCCTGTCAATATTCCGACGGAATGTCAAGTGTTAAATGAAATTTGGGGGATGAGGGGCCGAGGGCGGCGGAAGAGGCGAGAGGCAGCAAAGACAAACAGCATGGAATAAAACCGTGGCGGTGTCCATGCAGCCTTGAGCGTAGCGAAAGAGCGCGGGCCGAGCGCTCTCCCTAGTCCCGTCATTCCCCGGGAAACCGGGGAGTCCGTGCCTTTAACCCGGATATGGGCAGAAGGGCGAAAGCGGGGAAAGCATAAAAGGCGAAAGGCATGGACAGAACGCGGCCAATAGCTTAAAAACAGTTTCGTTCCTCCGCTGCCTTCAGGGATAAGGGAGGGATAATTTGAAATTATCGTGTTTAAAATAGGTTTTTTAATGGCAAAACAGGAAAATATCCGCAACTTCAGCATCATCGCCCATATCGACCACGGCAAATCCACCCTGGCCGACCGCATTCTGGAATATACGGGCCTCGTCTCCGAGCGCGAAAAGCGCGACCAGTATCTCGACCGCATGGACCTGGAGCGCGAGCGGGGCATTACCATTAAAGCCCAGACCGTGCGCATTCCCTACAAAGCGGCTGACGGCAAAGAATATTTATTGAACCTCATCGACACGCCCGGCCACGTGGACTTCAACTACGAAGTTTCACGCTCGCTGGCCGCCTGCGAAGGCTCGCTCCTGGTGGTGGACGCCACCCAAGGGGTGGAGGCCCAAACTCTGGCCAACGTCTACCTGGCCCTGGATCACCACCATGAAGTGGTGCCCGTACTCAACAAAGTGGACCTCGCCAGCGCCGATGTGGACCGGGTTAAGGAAGAAATTGAGGAAGGCATCGGCCTTGACTGCGAACAGGCCATGCCCGTGAGCGCCAAAACCGGGGTGGGCGTGCCCGAGCTCTTGCAGGCCATTGTCGAGCGCTTGCCCTGCCCGGAAGGCGACCCCAACGCGCCGCTCAAAGCCCTGATTTTCGACTCCTGGTACGACCCCTACCAGGGCGCGGTGGTGCTCTTTCGCGTATTTGACGGAAAAATCCGCACCGGCGACCGCATCCGCCTGTTTGCCGCAGATCGGGAGTATGAAGCTCTGCGCCTGGGCGCGTTTTCGCCCGAGCCGGTGGATATTGAGGAATTCGGCCCCGGCGAGGTGGGTTTTTTATGCGCGGGCATTAAGGAACTCGCCGACGCCAAGGTGGGCGACACCATCACCCACGCGGAAGGGGGCGCCGCCGAGGCCGTGCCCGGCTTTAAAGAAGTTAAGCCCATGGTCTTTTGCGGGCTGTACCCTTCGGAGTCTTCCGACTACGACCAGCTCAAATTCGCCCTGGACAAGCTGCACCTCAACGACGCTTCATTTTCCTACGAAGCCGAAACATCCCAGGCTCTGGGCTTCGGGTTCCGTTGCGGTTTTCTGGGACTTTTGCATATGGAAATTGTGCAAGAGCGCCTGGAGCGCGAGTTCCAGATGGACCTCATCGCCACTGCGCCTTCGGTGGTTTATAAAGTGGAGCACACCGACGGCAAGACCGAGGATGTGGACAACCCCTCCAAACTGCCGGACCAGGGCAAGATCGCCGCGCTGTTTGAGCCTTACGTGCGCATGGAAATTTACGTGCCCGGCGAATTTGTGGGTGGCGTGCTTAAACTCTGCGAGGAAAAGCGCGGCATTCAGAAAGACATGCACTACCTTACCGCGCGGCGGGTGGTGGTTACCTACGAACTGCCCTTTGCCGAAATCGTCTACGACTTTTTCGATAAGCTGAAATCCTGTACGCGGGGCTACGCCTCCATGGATTACGAAATCATAGACTACCGCACCTCGGACCTGGTGCGCCTGGACATCATGATCAACGGCGACCCCGTGGACGCCCTGGCCGTAATCACCCACCGTGAAACCGCCTACTACCGGGGCCGCAACCTGGCTCTCAAGCTCAAGCGCACCATTCCCCGCCAGCTTTTTGAAGTGGTTATCCAGGCGGCCATCGGCAATAAAGTCATTGCCCGCGAACGCAACGCCCCCCTACGCAAGGACGTGACCGCCAAGTGTTACGGCGGGGATATTACCCGTAAGCGCAAGTTGCTGGAAAAGCAGAAAGAGGGTAAACGTCGCATGAAGATGATGGGCAACGTGGAACTGCCCCAGGAAGCCTTCCTGGCCGCCCTGCAGGTGGGCGACGAAGAGTAGCCGGAGACCGAAGGAAGTTTTCCGGAGGAGGGGAACCCCAAGGAGTTGAGCTCCTTGAGGTTCCCCTCCTCCGGACCTTCTCCCCTCCTGAATCCCCATTGGGGCGGATGGGAAAGGGTTTTAACCGGCAAGACGGCGGTGAACCGCGTAGCGCGAGAAGCTGAAAATCACGTTTTTGAGCTTCGACCATAAAATCGCCGCTGGGAGAGAATTTAAGGACAAAAGCAATGCGAAAGAAAAGCGTATTTTTAGAATATATGGAAGTGTTGCTGGTAGCTTTGCTGCTGGCTTTAATTATCCGTACCTTTGCCGTACAGGCGTACCGCATCCCTTCCGGATCCATGCTGGAAACCTTGCAGATCGGAGATCAGCTTCTGGTCAATCGCCTGGCGTACGGTTTCTTCGTGCCGTTTGTCGATGAGGCCCTGGTCACCTGGAGCGCGCCCGAGCGCGGCGACATTATTGTGTTCAAGTATCCCCTTGATCCGGAAACCGATTTCATCAAGCGGATCGTCGGCGTGCCCGGCGACAAGATCGCCATGGAAAATAAAGTGCTGTATGTAAACGGGGTGAAGGTGAACGAGCCCTATGTCCAGCACATTGATTCCGCCTTTTACCCCAAGCGCGATACCTTCGGCCCCATCGAAGTGCCTCCGGGCAAATACTTCGTCATGGGCGACAACCGCGACGACTCCAAAGACTCGCGTTTCTGGGGCTTTGTGGATTTCAACGCCATTCAGGGCAAGGCCATGATTATCTATTGGTCCTGGGAAAACTGGGACGTGAAGTGGGATCGCATCGGCAAGCTGGTCCACTAAGCTTTGGCCCCCGTTCAAGCCATGATCGTCAAAATATTCAGCGCGGCTTTGCAGGGTGTGGATGCCTTCCGCGTAGACCTGGAAGTGGACCTTGCCCGCTCGGGCATGCCCGCCTTTACCATGGTGGGCCTGGCTGAAGGGGCCGTGCGCGAATCGCGGGAGAGGGTATTCTCCGCGCTGAAAAACAGCGGGCTTAAACTGCCTGCCGCCCGTATTACCGTAAACCTGGCCCCGGCCGACCGCAAAAAAGAAGGCAGCGCTTACGATCTACCCTTGGCTTTGGGACTTATTGCCGCGGCCGGCATTTTGCCGCCTTCGGCGGCGGACGGTTTTTTCATTGCCGGGGAGCTGTCCTTGGCCGGTGAGGTCAAGGCCGTGCCAGGGGTGCTGCCGCTGGCCATTTTGGCCCAAAAAGAAGGCGCGCGCGGGCTCATCGTTCCCCTGGCCAACGCGGCGGAAGCCGCCGTGGTGGAAGGCCTTGCCGTTTATGGGGCGTCCACTTTAGCTGAAGCCGTGGCGGTATGCAGCGGCGGGGAAAACGCCCCGCAGCCCTACGCAGTTGAGCCGGAGTCACGCGACTTAAACCGAGAGTTCCTTTTAGACTTCGCCGAGGTCAAAGGGCAGGAGTCAGCCAAACGGGCTATAGAAATTGCTGCGGCCGGCGGGCACAATCTTTTGCTCATCGGGCCGCCGGGCAGCGGCAAAACCATGCTGGCCCAGCGCATTCCCTCCATTTTGCCGCCTCTGGAATTTTCCGAAGCCCTGGAGGTGAGTAAAATATACAGCGTGGCCGGCCTTATGCCGACCGATAAAGGGCTGGTCACGCTGCGGCCGTTTCGCGCGCCGCACCACACCATTTCTTACGCCGGCCTTGCCGGCGGCGGCAGCTACCCGCGACCGGGCGAAATTTCTTTGGCCCATCGCGGCGTGCTTTTTTTGGACGAATTTCCTGAGTTTCAGCGCCCGGTGCTGGAGATTTTGCGCCAACCTCTGGAAGACGGCGAAGTGACCATTTCCCGCTCCGGCGGCGCATTGACTTACCCGGCCCGGTTTATGCTGGTGGCGGCCATGAACCCCTGTCCCTGCGGTTATGTGAATGACGACCGCCACACCTGCACCTGCTCGCCCGGTCAGGTGCAGCGCTACCGCGCCCGGTTGTCCGGGCCGCTGCTGGACCGCATCGACTTGCATATTGAAGTGCCGGCTGTGGAATACCGCGATTTGCGCGCCGCGGACGGCGCCTATTCTTCCGCCCTCATGCGCGAGCGCATAGGCAGGGCCCGCGCCCGTCAGGCCGAACGCTATCGAAATACTGTCTGCCGCGGAAATGCCGAGCTCTCCGGTCGCCTTTTGGAAAAATTCTGCCGCCTCTCCGGCCCGGAGCATGCTTTTTTGGAAAAAGCCGTGCAGACTTTGGGCCTGTCCGCCCGCACCTATACCCGGATTTTGCGCGTAGCCCGCACTGTGGCCGATTTAGCCGATGAAGACAACCTATCGGCGCACCATCTGGCCGAAGCCCTTAATTGCCGGATGCTCGACCGGCAGGCCTGAGCTTTCTGCGCGATTTCCAGGCTTGAGACGTCTTCTTTTTAGCAATTGAATAATACTTTTTTGGCAGCAGCATGCAATAGATTGACTTCACAGTATTTTTTGTGAAAGTAGTTGCTTGTAAAGGCTGTTCGCTTTGTGCTAACGTTTGACGCGTGTGTTTAAAGTCTTCTGGCGTTTTTTGGGTGCAGACAGGCGTTGCGGATTAACTGAGTGCGGTATTGGCGTTGAAATGAATATCCCTGCCAGATGCTTTTTAAAGGTCATAACCTGTTTGCTTCTCGCCGTTGTCTTCACCCACAGCTATACGGCCCTGGCGCTCTCCGGCGGCAGTTTGTCACCCCCGGAGCATTCCTTTAACCGCCCGCCTGATTTTGAAATTTTTGGCGATTTCTCTTCGGCGTTGAAAAACAGCTTCGCAGAGTTTAGCGCGGTTAAGCTTTTTTTCTCAGATCTTGCGCTGCAAGCGCAGGAAGAGCCCTACTTTTCCAAATCCAAGCTCAAACTTAATGAGCGCTATTCCACCCTGATTTATGCGGCCTTGGCCGGAGCAGTGGCGTTGCTGCTGAGCCTCGCGGCTGTGATTCTGCTGCTTATGCCTCGCCGCAGGGCCATGCGCCGGCTTGAACTGGCCGAGCAGCGCTATCGGGCCATGTTTGAAAACGCGGTGGAGGGCATTTTTCATCTGGCGCCGGGCAGCATACTTACAGCGGCTAATGCTTCTTTGGCGAAAATGCTGGGCTACAGCGATGCTCAGGCGGTGCTTGCCGCCGGGTTGCGGGTGCGGGATGTGTTGATCGATCCAAACCTGGAAGAAGAGTTGCTTTCACGCCTCAAGACTTTTGGGGTGGTGTCGGGCACGGATGTGGGAGTGCGGCGCAGCGACGGGCAGGAGATAATCTTGTGGGTTACCTTGCGGGCGGTTCGTGATGCCAGGGACAATATAGAGTTTATCGAAGGCCGGGCCATGGATGTGACTGACGACCGCCGGATCAGGGCCGAGCTTGAGACCAATCGCGAACGCCTGCGCCTGGCCCTCGAAACCTCCAGTGACGGCATTTGGGACTATGATGTGCCCGGCGGGCAATGCTATTACAGTCCGCGCTATTTTACCATGCTGGGCTATGAACCCGAAGCTTCCGTGCAACCCAGGGAAGCTTGGTCGCGATTGCTTCATCCGGCTGACCGGGCCGGGGCTATGTTTAAAATGGCGCAGTTTGAGTCCGGGGCCATGGGCAAGGATGTTTTTGAGGCTATTTACCGCATGAAGAGCGCCGACGGCGGCTATAAATGGATCTTATCGCGCAGTCAGGCCGTGCGTCGCGCGCCTTCCGGCGCTGCGCTGCGGATTATCGGCATTAACATGGATATTACTGAGCTTAAAAAAGTCCAGGAAGAGCTCGGTGAGCTTAACCGCGATCTTGAGCGCCGTGTGGAGCTAAGGACGCAAGAGTTGAGCGAGGCCAACACAGCCCTGGCCGAGTCGCTTGCGGCTTTGGGCAGAATGCACGACAACCTGGTGCAGTCGGAAAAAATGGCGGCTCTGGGCGGGCTTGTAGCCGGCGTAGCCCATGAAATAAATACGCCGGTCGGGCTTGGCGTAACTTCCGCCTCCTGGCTGATGGAGCGCACAGAAGCGGTGGCGGGGCGTCTTAAAAACGGGGAACTCAAGCGCTCTGAACTGGACAAGTATTTGGAAACGGCCAGGGAGTCTTGCGCCACGATTCTGACCAACTTAAAACGCGCGGCCGACCTGGTGCAAAGTTTCAAACAGGTGGCTGTGGATCAGGTGGCCGGAGACGCCCGGGAATTTAACCTTAAGGATCTGGTCAAGGAAGTGCTGTTGAGCCTGCGCCCCAAATACAAACGCACCGGTCATAAAGTGAAGACGGATATTCCGGACGATATCGTCATGTACAGCTACCCGGGCGACGTCATGCAAATCATCACCAATCTGGTTATGAACAGTCTGCTGCACGCCTTTGAAGATACGAACGACGGGGTGATTTCCATTTCCGCGCAAAAACAGGCGGGGGGTACGGCGGAAATTCATTTCAGCGATAACGGCTGCGGCGTGGCTTCTGATCAGATAAAGCACCTGTTTAACCCTTTTTACACCACCAAGCGGGGCCAGGGCGGAACCGGGCTTGGCCTGCACATAATTTACAATCTGGTGACCCAAAAATTGAAAGGGCAAATTCAGTGCATAGGCGAAAAAGGTCAGGGCTTGCATTATACAATTAATATTCCTTGTGACATTAGAGAAGGTGGGACGGTTAGATGAACGATGAAATTATGTTTGCCCCCGAAGACGCGGACAGGCCCCTTGGAAGCGTGGCCTGCGCGGGGGCGGCGCAAAAGCCGGTTTGGAAAGTGCTTATTGTGGATGATGAAGAAGAAGTTCATGTGGTTACCCGGCTTGTGCTCAACGACATTACTTTCGAGGACCGCAAAATAGTTTGTTTAAGCGCCCATTCGGCCAAGGAAGGATATGAAATTTTGGCCGCGGCTCAGGACATCGCCGTGGTGCTGCTCGACGTGGTCATGGAAACCAGCCAGGCGGGGCTTGAGCTGGTGCAACGCATTCGGGAGGATTTGGGCAATCCTTTTGTGCGCATAGTCCTGCGTACCGGCCAACCCGGCCAGGCCCCGGAACGTGAAGTGATCACCCGCTATGATATCAACGATTACAAACACAAGACCGAGTTGACCGCGCAACGCCTGTTCACTACGGTCATAGCCGCTTTACGGGCTTACCGCGGGCTGCGGACTATTGACCGCAGCAAGCGCGGCCTGGAATATATCATCGGCATTTCCCGCGATATTTTCCGCATGCAATCTTTGCCTGATTTTACCAACAATATGCTTGGCCAAATGATGGACCTGGTGAGGGAGGACTATCTTGACCCCGGCTTGCTGGGCGCCGCCCCCGCAGCAAGACCGTGCGGGAAAAATAACGGCCGCTCCGTATCTGCCCTGGCGGTGGAAAGAGCAGACGGAGGCTATTACGTATTGTCCGGCACAGCTGATTTGGTGCCCGCTGAAATGCAGCCCGGCGCGAACATAGAGGCGGTTCTGCCTGACGCCATCCGGGAGGTTCTGGACGAAGCCGCGACCGGCAAAAAAAACGTGTTTCGCGATCGGGTTTACGTGGGCTATTACAATTCTCCCGACGGCAATGAGCGCCTTTTTTATATCCAAACCAGCAAGCCCTTCACGGATCTGGACCGTGATCTGATTACCGTGCTCACGGGCAATATCGGCATTGCTCTGGATAACATCTATCTGGGGCGGGAAATCATTGAAACCCAGAAAGAAGTGGTGCTGACTTTAGGCGAAGTTGTGGAAACCCGCTTGCACGAAGCCGCCAATCACGTGGCCCGCGTGGCGGAAATTTCTTATCAATTGGCCAGACTTTGGGGCATGGACGAAGACGAGGCCGAGCTTTTGCGCCTGGCCTCGCCCATGCACGACCTTGGTAAAATCGGCATACCGGATTATATTTTGCTTAAACCCGGCCGCCTCACTGAAGAGGAAATGGCCGTGATGCGCACCCACTCCGCCATCGGGCACCGGCTTTTGTGCAAGAGCGAGCGTCCTATTTTGCAGGCGGCATCCATTATCGCCCTGCAGCACCACGAGCGCTGGGACGGCCGCGGCTACCCGGACAGACGCGCCGGAGAGGATATTCATATTTACGGCCGAATTACAACCGTAGCCGACGTGTTTGACGCCTTGCTCTCCAAACGCTGCTATAAGGAAGCCTGGGGCCGCTGCGAAGTGCTGGAGCTAATTCACCGCGAAAGGGGCAAACAATTTGACCCGGCTCTGGTGGATATCCTCCTCGGCAATATAGATCTGTTTATCGGCATTTGGGACTCCATGCCCGACGATGCCTGATTTCGGAGATTCTATGGCGGTCGCGGCTGAGAAGCCCCCGGCCGCCCTCCTTAAGGCTCTTTGCGGATTGTCGGAAGAAGGCGAAAGGCGCTTGCCCGGGCCGCCCCCGCTTAATTTTTTTGTTTAAATTTTCACGATTAGGCATTATTGTTACTTGCAGATAGTCTCGGAAGTTATAACCTCCGGAAGTCGAATAATCGCGGCACGCTGTTTTCCCCGGCGGAAGAAGCCGCTTTCATAAACCGCAATCCTTGCGAAGAGGGATTATGATCTCGTCAATAAAATCTTGCTGTTTTGCGCTAAGATCCGTACGGCAGTATAAGTACATGCGTTCGGCAGTTTTGGCATTTTTGTTTGTGTTGCTTATAAATATAATTCCGGCGCGGGCGGCTGTGGGGTTTGTGGATTATTCGGGCGGCAAGGAAGTGGTGCCCCTTGCGCCTTATTTGGAATATCTGGTGGACGGCAGCGGCCGCCTGGATATTGAGCGGATCTTCACCCAGGAAAATCAGGACAGATTTTTGCCGTTCAGTTCCGGTTTGCCGCTTAGCCTTAAAGGCACTTTGTGGCTGCGGTTTACGTTGCCGCCCGCTCCGCCAGGTTTGGAGCCGCCGTTCTTGCGTCTGGATTTGGGCGGGGATACGCCGGCCGGGGCCGTGCTGTACATGCCCGACGGCAATCTCAACGCCACGCTGACCACCTGGATTCCCCAGGCGCCGCTCGAAAAAAATGTTTTCTTGCTGCAGCTTTTGGGGCTAGCGCATCAGGCTCAGTCACCGGTGACCATTTATGTAAAAATTCCCGGTTCCGTGGGCTTGTGGTTTGCGCCGCAACTGCTGACCACGCAGCCGGTCAGCCTTGAGGCTATGTCCGGGGCCTCGATTTTGGATATGTTGGCCGTGTTCTGGTCTTGGCTGCTCTCGCCTTCGTCATCGTTGGTTTATGTGGTGCTCGGGTTGTGCACTGCGTGGTGTCTGGCGCGCGCTTTCCGGCGGGGCGGAGAATGGCGGCTATGGACCGCTGTTTTTTCGGTTCTGGCCCTTTTGCAGGGCATGGTGCCCATGCCGTATGCCCCGGCGGGCAAAATTCCACTGCAGGCGTTGCTTAATGTGGTCATTCCGGGGCTGTGTTTCATTTTGCTTGTTCACGTTGGGCGCCACTTGCTGCACTCCAAAGCGCGCAAATCCAAGGTTGATCCCTTTTTGGTCGCGCTGTCCCTGCTTGGCGTAATTTTGCCGGTAGTCCCTTTGGCGCCGGGCATGAGCGGCTGGTTGCGCGTGATGCCGCTGTGGCCTGTTTTGGCCATTCTGCCCGGCCTTATCTGCCTGGGCGCGGTATTTGCCAAAGCGCCGGGCGCTAAGCGATATGTGCTGTCCTGTCTGATATTGGCGTTGAGCGGCGTTTTGGCCTGGCAGGCCGCTGGAGGGGCCGAGCCTTCCCCATTTTTGGTGCAGGCGCCGCTTTGGGCCGTGGCGATATTTGTATTTCTGGTGGGCATTACCGGCGTTCGGGAACAACGCCAGGATGCGGCTGAAGAAGACGGCGATATGGAGGGTGTGGAGGTTTTGCGCCTGAATGACCTTGTCAGCGGCGAGACTCTGGATGATCTTTTGCCGCCCGCACCCTATGAAGATGATGAGGCGCGGGAAATTGTCCCGGAGCCGCCTTACGCCTTTGCGCCTGGAACGCAGGGGCTGTCGCTTGCGGGTGAGGTTTCGGAATCCGCGCCTGAAACTCCCGAGTTTGACCTTGTCGTTGAAAATGGGCGCGGGTTGTTGCCTATGAACAATGCAGATAAAGCGGAAGGGCCCAAAACCTTTCTGAAGCCTGTGCCCAAGCTGGCCGCCGCGTCTGTTTTCATCAGAAAGCCTGAGCCGAAACCCGCCTGTAGCGCTACGAACGGTCTAACTGCTGCCGGAGAGGCTCCGAAGTTCGTGGCGGAGGATGATGAGCCGCTCATTGAGCTTAGAGATATAGTTACCGACAGAGAGGCTGAATTGGAAACAACTGCGGCCGCTGAAAAAACAACGCCTGTATCTGCTTTGAAGTTGGAACCGGAAGCTTTCGCCGCGCGGGAAGAACCGCTTGAGCCTGAAATGGCCGCCGCACCGGAGAGGTCTGTTGCTTCGGAGGCGCCCGCCGCGCCGGAAGCGCCGACAGAAATAACGGCTGATTTTTTGCCGCGCCCCAGTTCTGTTTCTCAGCCCAGGCCAAGATCCGCAGTGGAGCCGCAGGAGCCTGTTGAACCCGGCGAGCAGACGTCTGATGCCGCCCTGCCGTGGCGCAGGCCGCTCGGCGGAGCCAAAAAAGGCATTGATCTGGTGGGGGATCTGATCCGGCA
>CBDTYX010000032.1:0-12503 GCA_965364745.1 uncultured Desulfovibrionaceae bacterium
GTGGCTGCTGCCCTGCTCAAAAGGCGTGAACAGGTTGGCCATAACTTCCGGGGCCATGCCTATGCCCGTATCCTTGATCGTAAAGGTAATCAGGCTCCTGCCGTTGCTGCGGGCCGCGCCGGCGACAGTGAGGGTCACGGCCCCTTTCTCAGGCGTGAATTTTACCGCATTGCCCAGAAGATTGATCAGCACCTGGCGCAGGCGCAAAGGATCGCTGATGAAATGTTCTGCCTCCAGGCCGTGTGTTTCAACGGCAAAAGCGATGTTCTTCTCCAGGCAACGCGGACGGATAATCAAATCAATGCTGCTGATAAGTTTGGGCAAGCTGAAGGCTTCTTCCACCAGCTCAATTTTGCCGGCTTCAATTTTGGAAATATCCAGCACGTCGTTCAGCAGCGACAACAGATGCTGCGATGAAGTTTCTATCTGCTGCACATGGGTCATTATTTCCGCACAAGGCACGTCGGGATCGTCCAGCTTGCGCTTGGTGATATTGGTCATACCGATAATGGCATTCATGGGTGTGCGGATCTCATGGCTCATGCGCGCCAAAAATTCGCTCTTGGAGCGGTTGGCCCTATTGGCGCCCTCCACGGCTTCGCGCAGTTCAAGCTGCGTTTCGCGCAGTTCGCTCTCCACGGCCACCCGCTGCGAAACGTCTCTGGCCACGCCCAGCACGCCGCTCAGCGCTCCGTTAGCATCAAAAATGGGGCGCCGCACAGCGTCTACCACTTCAGTATGCCCGTCGGCAAAGGTCAGGTGTTCTTCCGTATACAGGGGAGCTCCGTTCTTAATGGCCAAAATATCATTGTCCACAAAAGCCTGACGCAGATGTTCGGGGATTACCTCCTCCACCGTGCGGCCGCGAATTTCGTCCGGACTCTTGCCCAGCACCGCGGCGAAGCGCGGGTTAACCGCCAGATATTTGCCGTTGCCGTCTTTGTACCAGATAATATCCGGCGAGGCGGAGAAAGTGGTGTCCAGCAAAGCGCGCTGCTCTTCAATGCGCTTTTGCTCCATATAAATTTCCGTAACATCGCTGGAGGTAATGATGTAGCCGATTTCAGCGCCGCTTTTCTCGGTGAGGTATGTGGCATGGGCCTTATAATAGCGGCCGTCGGGCTCATAATAGAGCACTTCGGCTTCGCGGCCTTCTTGCAGGGCCAAAATTGGGTCGTACTTGGAACCGACCGGGAAAATGGTAAATTTAGAATACGGCTGCCCGACAACATCCTTTATCTGCATCTGCTTATCAAATCTGCCTAAACTATCTTCATTGGCGTAAATAATTTTTCCGGCAAGATCCGTAATGGTCAGGGTCCCGGTGACGCTTTCCACGAGGCTGTCGGCCATCTCGTCAAAAGAATCAGACAGGGCGCCGATTTCATCTTTAATGACCGAATTGAATCTGAAATGCCGCTCACCAGCGCGAAAACGCGAAATGCCGTTGATCAGCCGGGTGATGCTGCGCGTAAACAGCGAGGCCATCCAAATGGCCACCAGAATGACCAACACAACCATAACCGCTGTGGATACGGTCAGGCTGGTGGCGGTTTCCACCAAATTGCGCTTGATGGAGTTATAAGTTTGAGCGGCTATATCGCGCAGTTCCACGTCCGCTGTGCCCACGAGGGAGTCCAGCACTTTTTGAGTAGCCCTGGCCGGGCCGTGGAAATCGGTAAGCCCGGCGCCGATGGCCACAAACCCGAAGCCGCGCTTGGATTCGCCATATTGGCCGGTATAATAAGGGATAGCCGCAGCGGTGTTCAGCTTCCACAGCCCACTCCATAAAATTAAAAATGACCCGGACCCGCCGTCCTGGGTTAAATCAAACCAGCCTGTGCACTGCGGCGCAAAATTTAGATAACGGCAATCCAGGCCGACCAGACCTTGCGCCTTAAGCTCCAGAGACGGCTTATTGTCGTTGGACTGATGCTCGAAAGTAGGCACGTCTTTGATAAATTCCGAATAACTCTTTCCGCTCTCCTGCCAGGCATAGTAAATGCGGTCTTCCAGCCAGGGCACCTGGGGCTCTCCGGTTTGCGCGTCATAGCCGGCTATGGAAAAATGTCTCGGATGTACAATACTGCGGCCTTTATGGTCCCAAATGAAGGCATAGTTGCCTTTAGAAGCGTCGGGAATTTCCGTGTACCGCTCTTCCGTGGGCATAAGATGAGCGGTGAATTCCATAGTATGATCGTGGTCCAGGGCCAAGGTGACATAGCCGATAATTCGGCCGCCTTCGGTCACCGGGGTGGCCCAGCGCACCAGGCCCTTAAAACGTTTGCCCACAGGATTTTCTTTGCCGGCATAAGCGGACTTTTCCGGCTCGTAAGGAATGCCGGCCTTAGCCGCCGTCTCCGGCGTATAGATATCAATAACCTTGGAGCCGACATATTCTCCAATAACGTCGGAGACGTAAATTTCTCCCGGCTTAAGCTTGCCGAGCTCCTGAAAATACGTTTCCGCACGGCAAAAAGTGTTCTCCCGCTTGGAGACATCCTTAAGTTCTTTGGACATCAGCGGCGAGGTGGTCACCTTTATTTTTTCACGGCCGGAAAGATCCACAAAGGTCATTTCCAGGTATAGCGGCCGGGATTCGTATCTGAATTCTTCAGGCGGGCGATAATGGAATCGGTCGTTCTCCTTTAAAGACGACGTCACCTGGCGCTGTTGCGCGGCCGGCTCGGCCGGAACCCAGGATTTGCCGTCCTCGGCCAGCACCCATTTTCCCTGCACAACTATGTTTCTGCGTAAATTATCCACAAACTCCGCATAAACGCGTTCTTCACGCGGAAAGCCGGAAGCCAGAATAATGTCGTTGTCTCTGGAGTATAAAAAATCGGCCACGCGCCGAGCCGTATCGGTGCTCATGCGCTCGATGTCGTCGGTAGCGCGCTTGTCCAGGGCTTTCACCGCGTCGCTGATGGCCACTTCCCCGGTCTCGGACAGGGCTTTATACGCCTTTTCGGTGATTTCCCCGGTGTGCTGCTTAAGTTCCTCGCCCAAAATCCAAGATTGCCGCCAGGCGACCAATGCCAGCAAAATAAGGGGCAGCACCTTGATGATCACGAAC
This sequence comes from uncultured Desulfovibrionaceae bacterium, assembly GCA_965364745.1. GTDB lineage: Bacteria > Desulfobacterota > Desulfovibrionia > Desulfovibrionales > Desulfovibrionaceae > JAVBRZ01. The sequence goes on from CBDTYX010000032.1 coordinate 3,077, forward strand.
AGGGCTATAAGCTTGGCGCGCATGCCCAGGCCCAGACGGGAGAATATATTCTCCACGAACAAACGTAACGGGCTGACCTTGGCAATATTTTTATTACTCTTGTCGTTCATGCGTTATAACCTTGAAGATACTGAAAAATATCCTCTGCGCGGCAGAGGCCTTCAATTTATCCCAAAATCGCCAAACTTTTACAGCTCCCGCATTTGCAAAAAAACAGGCGGGCGCTAAAAAATAAAATCATCCTGATTGCTGTTTATCATAAAACATATTGCTGACAAATATAATTTTATCATGTCCTGACCCAAATAAGAATTTGGCTGTAAAAACAGTCCTTGCAGCGCCAAATCTTTCACGACCCTGCCGCCAAAACGCCGTGTTCCGCCCTCTTTCCGGTAAGCGAATTCCAAATGCGCAACCACCTGAGGCCCGACACAAGATACGCTTTCCGGGGGCTGGGGGGATCCGTTGACAAGATCTCCTAGCTATAACTAAAATAAATTTTTATACTAATGCAACTTGTTTTTATCGAGCTTGCCCGGCCGGCCGGGGAACGTTTTTCTTTTGCCGTGCGCGAAAAAAACTTTGCGGCCGCAAAAGTATGGAGAAAAAAGCGTGAAGCGAGCATTGATTACCGGTATAACCGGCCAGGACGGCGCCTATCTGGCCCGCTTTCTTTTGGACAAAGGGTATGAGGTGCACGGCATCAAACGTCGCTCCTCCCTGTTCAACACCCAGCGCGTGGACGCCATATATCAGGATGTGCACGCCAAGGGCAAGCGCTTCTTCCTGCACTATGGCGACTTGACTGACAGCACCAATATCATTCGCCTGGTGCAGAAGGTGCAGCCGGACGAAATATATAACCTGGGCGCCCAGAGCCATGTGCAGGTTTCCTTTGAAGCGCCGGAATATACCGCGGACGTGGACGGCCTGGGCACTTTGCGCGTGCTGGAAGCCGTGCGCCTCTTGGGTCTTGAAAAAAAGACCCGCATCTACCAGGCTTCCACTTCCGAGCTCTACGGCCTGGTCCAGGAAATTCCGCAAAAGGAAACCACGCCTTTCTATCCCCGCTCGCCTTATGCCTGCGCCAAACTGTACGGCTACTGGATAACGATAAATTATCGAGAAGCTTACGATATGTATGCCTGTAACGGCATTCTCTTTAACCATGAATCGCCCCTGCGCGGCGAGACCTTCGTCACCCGCAAGGTGACCCGCGCCCTGCCCCGCATTGTCCTGGGCCTGAACGATTGCTTATACATGGGCAATATCGGCGCCCTGCGCGACTGGGGCCATGCCCGCGACTATGTGGAAATGATGTGGCTGATGCTGCAGCAGGACAAGCCCGAGGACTTTGTCATTGCCACGGGCGAGCAGCATTCAGTGCGTGAATTTATTGAATTGACCGCCCGCCGGGTGGGTGTGAATATCGCCTGGGAAGGCGACGGCGTAAACGAAGTGGGCAAGGTCGCCTCTTTTAACAAAGAAACCGTGGTCGCCCTTTTGAGCAAACAAATGCAGGGCGAGCCTTCCGCCACCAAAGACGCTTTCATTGAGCAGACTTTGCGGGCCATCGTCGCCAACCCGTGCCTTAAGCCCGGCAATGTCATTGTGCGCATTGACCCGCGCTATTTCCGGCCCACGGAAGTGGAAACCCTGCTGGGCGACGCGGCCAAGGCCAGGGCCAAACTGGGCTGGACCCCGAGAACCGCTTTTGCCGATCTGGTTGCGGAAATGGTGGAAGAAGACTTTGCCGCGGCCAGGCGCGACAGCCTGTGCCTGCAGGCCGGTTTTGCCGTGCACGAGGTCCTGGAGTAAATGGAGAATATGGAGACAAGCGCAGCTTTGCACAGAGCCCCGCCCATGCGGCCGGACAGCCGTATTTATGTGGCCGGGCACCGCGGCCTGGTGGGCGGCGCCCTGGTGCGCGCCCTCACGGCGCAAGGATTTACGAACCTGATCACCCGCACGCACAGGGAGCTGGATTTATGCGACCAGGCGGCGGTGGCGGCTTTTTTCGCTGCCGAACGCCCGGAATACGTCTTCCTGGCCGCGGCCAAAGTGGGCGGCATCCACGCCAACAGCGCCTACCCGGCCGAATTTATCCGCGACAACCTGGTTATGCAAAGCAACGTTATTGACAGCGCTTATAAACACGGCTGCCGAAAGCTGTTGTTCCTGGGCTCATCCTGCATTTATCCCAAGCTCTGTCCCCAGCCCATCAAGGAAGAATATCTGCTCACCGGACCCCTGGAGCCCAGCAACGAATGGTACGCCCTGGCCAAAATTGCGGGCGTCAAGCTCTGCCAGGCCTATCGCCGCCAATACGGCTTTGACGCCATTTCGGCCATGCCCACCAACCTCTACGGCCCGGGCGACAACTTCCACCCGGAGAACAGCCACGTGCTGCCGGCTCTGATCCGCCGCTTCCACGAAGCCAAACAAGCAAATGCGCCTGAAGTCGTCATCTGGGGTACCGGCACACCCCGCCGCGAATTTCTTTATGTTGACGATCTGGCCGAGGCTCTCGTCTTCCTGATGCAGAACTATTCTGAAGAGAGCCACATCAACGTGGGCTGCGGCCGGGATTTGACCATTATGGAGCTTGCCCGACTGACCGCTGACGTGGTAGACTATACCGGAAAAATAAACATTGACCCCATAAAACCCGACGGCACCCCGCAAAAATTGCTGGACGTAAGCCGCCTGACCGCCTTGGGCTGGCAGGCGCGCACCGGCTTGCGGGAAGGGTTGGCCGCCACGTATAAATGGTTTCTGGCTCAGGAGTCCATCCGGCAATGAATCCCGCCTCAGCTTCGTTTTTCTCCCTGCTCAAACAGCTTTTGCCTCTGGTGCCATGCAAAGAAAAACGGCGCTTCTGGCTGCTCCTGGCCATCTCGGTAATTATGGCCCTGTCGGAACTGGCCATCACCGGCCTGGTGGCCCTCCTGGCCGCCATCTTCGGCTCGCCCGAAGCCGTGCTCGACAACAACCCCATGCTCTGGCTGCGGGAGCACGGCCTGGTCCCCAGCCAGGATCCGCGCATTTTATCGCTCACCGTACTCTGCGCCATCCTGCTGGCCATTGTCTGGAAAAATGTGTTGACCATATTGCAGCAACGTCAGATGTCCATTTTCTCCGAATCCGTGGGCGCAGCGACCCGTAGCCACATTTTCCGCTTCTACCAGCGAGCGCCTTATTTATGGCTTATGCACCACGGTGTGGCGGATCTGCAGTTTGGATTAAACGCAGCCAACTATCTGGGCATGACTTTAAACACCTCTCTGCAGGTCTTCACCAATTTACTGATGCTGGCAACCCTGTTCATAGGCCTGGTCAGCGTCTCTCCTCTGCCCTCATTGCTGTTTTTGAGCGTGTTGGGCTTGGGCGGCTTTTTGATCGTAAGGTCCGTGCGCAGAATTCTGGATCACAATGCCCAGGCGGCATACACGGTTGACCGGCAAACAGTTAAAATAACCCATCTGGCCTTGCACGGCCTTAAAGAAATACGCCTGTACACTCGTGAAGATCCATTATTCAACGCCTTCAAAAACCAAATGGCGGCCACAATCGCCGCCAAAAGCCGTTTGCAGACTTTGGCCAAGCTGCCGACAGCCGGCTTGGAAATATTGGGCTTCAGCACCCTGATTCTGGTTATGCTTTTCCTAATATTCGCGCAAGATGCCGGCATGGCCCGCATCTCCGGGATTATGGGCTTTATGGCGGCCACGGCCTGGCGCGCCCTGCCGGCGGCCAACCGACTAGTGGAATCAACCACCTCGCTGCGAAACTGGCTGCCTTATTTGCGCCGGACAGTGGAGCTGATCTTTCTGGAGCGCTCTTTGACTGCTGAACTATTGCCGCTGGCGGAACCTGACGCAGAACTGCCTTTCACCCGTGAAGTCAGCCTGGACGACATCACCTTCCGCTACCCCGAAGCCGCAACCCCGGCCATCCAAAATGTGTCGCTGACCATCAAAGCCGGGACCATGGTCGGGGTGGTAGGACTCTCCGGCGCGGGCAAAAGCACGTTGGTCAATCTGCTGGCCGGTCTGATCCCGCCCGATTCCGGCCGGATTCTTGTGGACGGAACCCCCATAACCAGGGAAAACAACACCGCCTGGCTACGACGCATCGGCTATGTGGCTCAAGCGCCGTACATTCTGGACGCCTCTCTGGCCGAAAACGTAGCCCTGTCCCGCTGGGGCGAGGAAATAGACCGCGACCGCGTCCTGGAATGCTGCCGCATGGCCGCCCTGGATTTTGTGGATGAATTGGAAAACGGCATCGACACAATTCTCAACGACCGCGGCACCCGCCTGTCCGGCGGCCAAGCCCAACGCGTGGCCATCGCTCGCGCCCTATACAGCAACCCGGCTTTGATCATTTTTGACGAGGCCACCAGCTCCCTGGATATGAAAAACGAGAAAGCCATCCACGACACCATCCTGTCCTTGCGCAGCCAGGCAACTATGGTTATCATTGCGCATCGCCTGACCACGGTGGAGGGCTGTGATGCCATAGTGTGGTTGGAAGGGGGCACAATATACAAGATGGGAAGTGTAAACGAGGTGTTACCTGGATATGAACAGACATTGGCAGAAAAAAATATTACCCGCGGAGCGGTTTCGTTATGACATCACTCAATTCATACATTAGGCCCCATAACCAGGATATCGATGAGCAATACCACCAGCTCACCTGTTACAATATTTTAAGCTCAGCATCTTTTTACAGTTTTCTTGACGTGGTTAGAGCAGTGGATGGCGATATTGTGGAATGCGGCATCGGACGCTCCCGATCCCTAGCTATTTTATGCGCCCTGACCGTAGGAATGCGCCAAAGGAGGAAAATCTATGCTTATGATAGTTTTACCGGATTTCCCGCCCCAACGGCCGAAGACGTCTCAGCTCGTGTCCCCAAAGCTGGAGAGTGGAGTTCCTCTCCGTCGGGCAAGTACTTATACACAGAGGAATTTTGCCGCACGGTCCTTAAATCAGCGGAAATTCCGCTGGACGGAATAGACTTGGTACTGACAAAAGGATTTTTTGCCGACACACTGCCCAACCATCCTAATAGGCCAATCGCACTGCTCAACATCGATGGCGATCTATATCAATCATATAAAGCTTGCCTTGAAAATTTGTTCGACAAGGTCGCTATTGGCGGGATTATACTTTTTGACGATTTTGGCAGCGGAACCGGAGGAGGATTTCCCGGCTCAAGACGGGCAGTCAAAGAATTTTTGGGCGAGCAGGAGTACGCAAAAATTCAACAAAATGAGTTTGGTGCATTTTTTTATATAAAGCAGTAAGCTAAGAAAACCATGCTAGAACAAAATGACCGCCTGAAATGCGTGGCGATTATCCCGGCTAGAGGGGGCTCAAAAGGTATTCCCCAGAAAAATCTGCAACTTGTGGGTGGTATTCCCCTTATCGGACGAAGCATACAAGCTGCTTGCGGAGCGGATTCCGTTGACGCCGTTTATGTCTCCACCGATGACGCTGAAATAGCAAAAACGGCCGCATCTTTCGGTGCACAGTTGATTACACGCCCAACTGAAATATCCGGCGACGAGGCCTCGTCAGAGGCCGCTCTTGTGCATGCGCTGCACACTCTGGAGGCCTCCGGCATCCATCCGAAGATCGTTGTTTTTCTCCAATGCACCTCGCCGCTGACCACATCAGACGCCATTGATACGGTCGTCTGCGCTTTGCAGGAAAGCCCCGCCATTTCCACCGCCTTTTCCGCTACGAAAGATCACTGCTTTTTATGGGGAATTGACGCTAACGGTCTGGGCTATGGCATCAACCATGACCACACACTGCTTAGAAAACGGCGGCAAGATTTGTTGCCACGCTTCAGAGAAACTGGAGCTATCTACGCTTTTCGCACCCAAGACTTTTTGCGTTGTCAGAATCGTTTTTGCGGCGCGGCAAAGCCTGTACCCCTTGACTTGCCTGCTGTCGAAGTAGATACTCTTCAAGATTTGTGCCTAATTTCTGCACTGCTAGAAGCGCAAGACAGCAATCTTGAATACCGGCCGACCTTACCGGAAGGCATTGTCGCCCTGATCACCGATTTTGACGGTGTGCATACAGACGACCGTGTGCTGGTCGATCAGCACGGCACTGAAAGCGTTCTCTGCAGCCGCTCAGACGGTATGGGCATAGAAATGCTCGAGCGTGCGGGAATAGAAGTGCTCATCCTGTCCAAAGAGGTAAACCCTGTGGTCGCGGCAAGAGCGAAAAAACTCGGCATCCCCGTCATACAACAATGCGACAACAAGTTGGAAACTCTGGAGAAATTGATGAAGCAGCGCGGTTTATCGGCAAGTCAAATAGCTTATATGGGAAATGATTTAAATGACCTAGAATGCATGCGCTTGGCTGGCTGGCCCTGTTGTCCGGCCGACGCGCACGAACAGGTAAAAGCCCTGGCCGTTCACGTGACGACAAAGCCAGGTGGCCGTGGCGCAATCAGGGAAATTGCCGAAATGCTGCTGAAGCGGCAAGGGTGACATGACCGAACATATTCCAGTTGTAAATCTCCGGGCAAAAATGTTTTTGAAAAAATAATCAGGAATTATTTCAATGCAGACACTGCGAATTGGCGACAAAGTTATCGGTAAAAATCAACCTATCTATTTCATTGCTGAAATCGGCATCAACCACAATGGCGATATGCAAATCGCCAAAAAATTGATGGACTCGGCCTTTGCCACAGGCTGGGATTGTGTCAAATATCAAAAAAGAACCCCGGATATCTGCGTGCCGGAACATCAAAAATCAATTCTACGCAGCACCCCCTGGGGCGAGATGACCTATCTCGATTACCGCTACAAGGTGGAATTTGAAAAGGCGGAATATGACTTTATAGATGATTACTGCAAGCAAAAACCTTTGCATTGGACGGCCTCAATCTGGGATATAAACAGCCTTGAATTTCTTTTGCAATACGACGTGCCGTTCATAAAAATTCCTTCAGCCAAAATTACAGATGAAGAAATTGTTTCGGCTTGCGCCCAAAGCGGCAAACCCATATTCTTTTCGTCGGGCATGAGCACCCTTGAGGAGCTTGATACGGCGGTAGAGCAGGTGGCAAAGCATACCAGCAATTACGTGCTGTTTCACACCAACTCCTCTTACCCCACAAAGCCGGAAGAACTGAATTTGCGCGTTATTGAAACCCTGGCCCAGCGCTACGGCTGCCTTATCGGCTACAGCGGACATGAATACGGCCTGGAACCCTCGGTTATTGCCGCCACCTTGGGTGTCTGCGTGATTGAGCGGCATGTGACCGTTGACCACAATATGTGGGGTTCCGATCAGTTCGCCAGTCTGGAAATCGACGGCATGCAGAAACTGCGCAGGCGCATCGGGAGTGTTCTTGTGGCTCTTGGCGATGGCGTAAAACGAGTTACTGGGGCAGAGGCTGAAGCTCGTAAAAAACTAAGAGGGTAAATCACCTGCCATGAAGCGCGCCTCCTCATCCTATTTTATCACTGGCAGAGTGTCATGAAAATACTACATGTTGCAAGTTTTGACGGTAACATTGGCGACAGGGCCAACCATGCCGGCTTTTATCGTTCCTTCAACTCCTTCATTTCACAGAACTTCCATGTTGAGCAGATGGAGATCCGTGATTTTTATAAGGCTTGGGCGCTGAAAAAGTTTGATGAAAATTTTGCTGCCCTGGCAAATCAGCATGATTTGCTAATTTTTGGAGGTGGAGCGTTTTGGGAGCCGCGCTGGGACTATTCGGCCACCGGGACCACTATTGACCTCGCCGATGAAGTGCTCACAGCCATATCCGTACCGGTTTTGTTTAATGGAATCGGCGTGAATAGATACAGGGGCGCGACAGAGAATGCTGTTGCCAAGTTTAGGCAGTTTCTTAGACGGGTCACATCTTCAAACCAGTTCTTTACCTCTGTCAGAAACGATGGCTCTATGGACGAACTTGTTGCCCTTTTCGGCAATGAATTCGAGGGAAAAATTCATAAAGTTCCGGATGGGGGATATTTCATTGCCCCAGAGCCTCAAAAACAACTGGCCATTTGTGAAGGAAAAATACATATCGCTATAGTGCTGGGCGGGGACATGCCCGAAGTTCGTTTCAAGGAAAGTGAAAACAGCATCCGCCCCCAGGAGTTTGTTTCTCTCTTTGCCGCTTTATGTGACAAACTTTTGCGCTCGGACGACAATATACGACTAGTTTTTGTGCCGCACATCTATGCAGATCTGCGCTTTATCCATCAGATCCTGGACGCCATGAACGAAAAATTGGTCAGGACGAAAGTCACTGTCGCTGCTCTACTGAATGGTTCCGCAACGGACGGTCTGCATATATTTGATCTATACAGGCACTGCGCCCTTGTTATCGGCATGCGGCATCATGCCACTGTCTGTGCCGTCGGCATGAATGTTCCCACGCTTGGCCTGCTAAATTATAGCTCGCACATCGCTGACTATCACGAAATCGGCCTGCCTCACCGGTATGTCCGGGCGGATAGAAAAGATTTTGACAAAAAGCTCGAATCGAAAATTTATGAAGCTCTGTACAACCCAGAAAAGTTTCGTGATGAAAACGCTCAGGCCATGTACGGGGTAAAAAATTTGAATCTGGCGTATTTCAGCAAGATGAAAGAATGGCTTGAGAAATGAAAATAATACACATTACCATTTCATCGCCAGTACGAATAGCTTATAAATTATTCAAAAAGATAACGGACTGAAACCCAAAAACGGCGAAAGCACTTGATATCGTCATAACTGTTTACTTTGCGGGACCTGCATGTCAAAAAATATCATTTTATGCGACCAAAAATGTGAATTGATTGAACATTTCCTTACTGAAACGAATTTTAACATAGAGGCGTTGATTATTCGCTCAAAGGAGATCGCGGCAAAGTACCATAACCACCCACGCGTAAGGGCAATATATAATATCGTTGATTTGCTTGAGCTTTCAGAGATCAAGAACATTGACTATCAGGCCATTGAAAGTTTCAAACCCACACAGCTCAAAGTAGAAAATGCCCTAAACAGATATACTAATAATTATCAACTGCGGAAATTTATCTATTATACCGGCCTTGATTTCTGGTTGTCCATATTTAAAACAACGAGGATTGACGCTGTGATAATACAGGGCCTGACGCATGGCTACACCTTTGATGCGGTTCCTTCGGATATTGCCCTTTCCCAAGGTATTCCTAGTTATAATGTGGAAAGCTGTGGACCAATGTATAGAGGAGTATACGACAATCTTGCAAATACATATATACAAATTATCGATAAAAACAAGACAAATCTAAGCAGAATTTTCTACTACAACAAATCTTCTTCTATCCTGCAAAGAAGAGAAGAAATACTTGAATACCTTAGCAATAAGAATATATTAAAACGATTTATATGGAAATTTC
>CBDTYX010000033.1:0-12481 GCA_965364745.1 uncultured Desulfovibrionaceae bacterium
CGGCGCGGGCAAAACTACCCTCATGAACTGCCTGTATGGGCTTTACCATCCGGACGGCGGCCGCATATTGTTGCACGGCGAGCCCGTGCGCATCAACTCCCCGCTTCAGGCCGTGGAACTGGGCATCGGCATGATCCACCAGCATTTCATGTTGGTGGACACGCTTACGGTGACTGAAAATATCATCCTGGGCATGAAGGGCTTGGGCATGACCATGAACCTGCCCAAGCATGAAAAGCGAATTCGGGAAATCAGCGAAGAATTCGGGTTCGAAGTTGACCCCAGTTTTGAAATCTGGCGGTTGCCCATGGGCATGCGCCAGCGCGTCGAAATTTTAAAAGCCCTGTACCGCGACGCCAAAATTTTAATTCTTGACGAGCCGACTTCCGTGCTGGCGCCCAAGGAAATTGACGCCCTGATGGAAGCTTTGGACCGGCTTAAAAAAGCGGGCAAGACCATCTTGTTCATCACGCACAAGCTGGAAGAGGTGTTCACTGCGGCGGACAACATAACTGTGCTGCGCCACGGCAGGGTCACGGCCGAAACCGCGGTCAAGGACACCACCCCTAGGGAGGTGGCCGGCATGATGGTGGGCCGCGATGTGGTCTTTGATTTTAAAAAGCCGGAAGTGTCCATTGGCAATCCGGTGCTTGAGGTGAATGACCTGTGCGCCTTTAATGATCGTGGTCTGCAGGCGCTTTACGATATCAGCCTGACGGTGCATGCCGGAGAGGTTTACGGCATAGCCGGTGTTGACGGCAACGGCCAGCAGGAACTGGCCGAAGTGCTCACCGGCCTGCGCAAGCCGTCGTCCGGTCAGGTGCGCATGGACGGCGAAGATATAACCCATGTTCCGGTGGCGGACAGACACTTGAACAGAGGCATGTCCTTTGTGCCTGAAGACCGGCAGAGCATGGGGCTGGCCATGGATTTCAGCATCGCCAAAAACTGCATGCTGCGCGATTATTCCCGGCCGCCGTATTCCCGACATACCCTGATCAATTTTAAAGTAACCAATAATGTAGCCCTGGAATGGCAGCAAAAATACGATATCCGGATGCGTTCACCGGCCCAGCACGCACGGCACCTGTCCGGCGGAAATCAGCAAAAGCTGATTCTGGCTCGGGAAATAGAGTGCGGCCCCAAGCTGATTATTGTCATGCAGCCCTGCAAGGGGCTCGACGTGGGGGCCATTGAAAAGGTGCAGAACACGCTTCTGGCCCAAAAAGCTGCGGGCAAGGCCATTTTGTATATTTCAACGGAACTTGAACATGTCATGGAAGTCTCTGACCGCATCGGCGTTATGTGCGCAGGCAAGATGGTGGGAGTAGTGAAGCCTGAGGAAGCCACGCCTGAAATCATGGGCTCCCTGATGGCCGGGAGGTGCGTGGTATGAGTGTGGTGTTAAGGCTTATCCAAAGCGTTTACTTGTTGCGCTCCGTCTGGGCGGTGTTGTTGGCCCTCATCATCGGCGGTCTTTTGATCAGCACCACGGGAGCCAACCCGATAGCAGCCTATAAGGCTTTGTTCGGCGGGGCTTTCCTTGATTATTACGGCTTTTCCGACACCCTGGTGAAGTTCTCGCCCATTGTCCTGGCGGGTCTTGCCGTGGCCATTCCCCTGCGCTCCAACTTATATAACATCGGTGCGGAAGGGCAGATTTACATGGGCGGCCTGTTCGGCGCGGCTGTGGCCCTTTACCTGCCGGAAAGCCTGCCCGCCGGGCTGCACATTGTGCTGTGCACCCTGGCCGGCGCGCTGGGCGGCGGGCTCTGGGCGGCCATTCCCGGCTACCTTAAGGCTTACCGCAATATCAACGAGGTCATCGTCACTCTGCTTATGAACTATGTGGCCATCAACCTCATCAGCTACTTTGCGGGCGGCCCCATGATGCAGCCGGGCGCGCCTTATCCTTATTCCAACGAAATCAACGAAGCCTTGTGGCTGCCGCATATCATGTCCGGCACCAATGCGCATCTCGGTGCGGCTGTGGGCCTCATCATGTGCATAGTGGCCTGGGCGGTTTTGCGCTACACCACCATGGGCTTCCGGCTGGACCTTGTGGGCATGAGCCCGCCGGCCGCCTTGTATGCCGGCATAAATGTCAGGCGCCAGATTCTGGTAACCATGTTTGTGGCCGGAGCCATGGCCGGCATGGGCGGGGCTTTTGAAGTCATCGGCTTAAGATACAGGCTTTATCACCTGTTCAGCCCCAACTACGGGGCCGACGGCATTGTCACGGCTTTCCTGGCCGGGCTCAATCCCATTCTGGTTCCGGTGTCGGCGTTGTTCCTAAGCGGACTCAAGGCCGGGGCGCAGGTTATGCAACGGGCCATGGGCCTGGAGAGCACCATTGTGGAGGCCATTACCGGCCTGGTGGTCATTTTTGTGGCCGCCAGCCTGGCTTTCCGCTTTGATCCGCAATGGTGGAGGCTGAAGCTGAAAGGCCGCCGGGAGCTCAATGAGCTCATCGGCGGGGCTGAGGACGAGCGTGAATCCGTTTAAGGATGACCGTCAACAAACACGGAGATAAAGTTTATGTTGGATATATTCTTAGATGCCCAAACCCTGGCGGACTTCCTTAACTCAACCTTGCGTCTGGCCACGCCGTTGACTTTCGCAGCCGTTGGCGGTCTGATTTGCGAACGGGCCGGCGTGTTCAACATCGCCCTGGAGGGCTGCATTCTAAGCGGCGCTTTGGGCGCGGCTTACGGCGCGTTCACTTTCGGCGATCCGGTGTCCGGGCTGGCCATCGGCCTTGTTTGCGGCGCGGTTACCGGCCTGCTTTTGGCCGTGCTAGGGGTATCCCTGGGCATTAACCAAATCGTGGCCGGCATCGCCATCAATATGCTGTCCTTAGGCATGACCTCGTTTTTCTCAAGATTGCTGCTGCACGTCGAAGAAGGCGCCAGCCGCATTCTGCCCGGCTTTAAGGTCATCCCCATTCCACACTTGTCAGATATCCCCATTATCGGACCGGTCCTGTTCAAACAGGACATCCTAGTTTACCTGCTTTATGCCACAGTGGCCATCGGCTGGTGGTTCTTGTTCAAAACCCCGTGGGGCTTGGCCATCCGGGCCGTGGGCCAGTTCCCCAAGGCCGTGGACACCGCAGGCATGAGCGTGGAGAAAATCCGCTACTTAGCCGTGATTTTCGGCTGCGCCCTGGCCAGTGTGGGCGGCTGCTACATCATCCTGTCCCAAGTGTTCATCTTTACAGAGCACATGAGCGCAGGCAAGGGTTTCATCGCCCTGGCCGCCCTGATTCTCGGGCGCTGGAACCCGGTGGGCGCATTGCTCGCCTGCCTGCTGTTCGGCTTCTTTGAAGCCCTGCAACTGCGCCTGCAATTCGCCAACCCCGATGTGCCGTACCAGATCTTCTCCATTCTGCCGTACCTGGCCTCCATCCTCGCCCTGGTCTTCTTTGTGACCATGCGCGCTCCGGCGGCTTCCGGCAAAAAATACTACCGTTAATCATGAAAAGCGGGCGTTCATCCCTTTGACGGGGTGAACGCCCGCTTTATTTCAAGGGTTATGCCCTGTAGTTTTTATGGCTATTAATTCACCGAAAGTTACGTATTGCTTGGGCAGACAACCAAGCGCATGATGAAAGCCACAGCAGAACTTACGTTGACGGCGTCCGGTTTGCTTGTATTAAGGAGGAAAGGAAATGGTTGAAAATATTCGTTTTGATAAAGGCAGGCACCCGCGGGGCAAAATCGGCTTTGTGGTCCTGGCCATGGAACAGACCGTTGAAGATGACGTATTTGTGACCACTCCGGCCGGCGTGGGCGTGCACTTCACTCGCGTGCCCATGAGCAATCAGGTCACGGCCGAGACTCTGGCCGCCATGGAGCCTGGCATTGTCGACGCGGCCGCTCTGCTGCTGCCCCAAGGTGATCTCACGGTGCTTTGCTATACCTGCAACTCCGGCACCATGGTCATCGGCGAGCAAAAAGTCATGGCTGCCTTGAAAAGGGCCAACCCCGGCGCGGAAGCCACCACGGTAATGACCGGCGTCATCCGCGCCCTGCGCGCGCTTAAGGCCAAAAAGCTTATGGTGGTCACCCCTTACGTGGACGACGTCAATGTTCACGTTCGTCGCTTCCTGAGTGAGCGCGGTTTTGAAATTACGGCCCTGCATGGCATGGGTATTGAGGATAACTCAGATATCGACCGTATGGAGCCTGAATTTATCCGCGAGTATGTGCGCGGTCTGGATGTTTCGGGCGTGGACGCCGTGGCTTTGGTCTGCGGGGCCATGCGCACCATGGATATTGTGGGCGCGCTGGAAAAAGATTTGGGCCTGCCGGTTATTGCCAGTAATCAGGCCATGATGTGGGACTGTTTGCGCCTGTGCGGCGTGGATGACGATTTTCCCGCTTACGGCCGGATTTTCTCACTAAAGACCGCAGCCCATAAAGAGGTTTGCTGAAGATGAAAGCTATTGTGGTTGAAAGCCCGGGCGGACTGGATAAACTGGTTTTACGCGATTTGCCCGCGCCCGCGCCCGGTCCGGATGACGTGCTTATCTCCGTTGTTTACGCTGCCTGCAACTGGAGCGATTTACAAAAGCGCGAAGGCGTTTACCCCCATCCGGTCAAGTATCCGGCGGTCATGGGCCTGGAAGTGTCCGGCCGGGTGGCGGCTCTGGGCGCTAAAGTAAAAGGCCTGGCCGTGGGCGACCGCGTGGCGGCCGTGACCGGCCCCAATCTTTTAGGCGGCTATGCCGAACTGTGTTGCGTACATAAGGATTATATCATCAAACTGCCGGACAGCATCTGCTTGGCCCTGGGCGCGGCCTTCCCGGTCACCGGGCAAACTGCTTATCATTTGCTGCACACCGCCTACCACATCAAACGCGGCGAAACCATCGTCATCCACGCCATCAGCGGCGCTGTGGGCTCCATGACCCTGCAATTGGCGCTTAAAGCCGGAGCCAAGGTCATCGGCACAGTGGGCAACCGGGAAAAAGCCCGTCAGGCTCAGGTCCTGGGCGCGCACCTGGTCATTGACCGCTCCAGCGAAGATTTTGTGGAAGCCGTCTTGGAATTCACCTCCGGCCGCGGCGCGGACCTGGTCATCGATTCCCTGGGCGGCGACATCCTGCGCCGCAGCTTTGACGCCCTGCGGCCATTCGGCCGGGTGATCAACATCGGCGAAGCCTCGGGCTACCCCGATTTTGACATCCGCCCCGTGCTCTACCAGCGCTCCACCTCCCTGGCCGGCTTTGAATTTTTGCATGCCGGCCCCGGATCCCTGCGCTGGAAAAAAGGAGTGCATACCCTGCTCAGCGGCTTTGAACAAGGCTGGCTGCACCTGCCGGTAGTGGCCCGCTTTCCCCTGGCCGATGCCGCCAAGGCCCACGAACTTTTGGCCGGACGCGGTGTGCAGGGCAAAGTATTGCTTGCGGTAAATGAAGATAAGTAGTCCGAGCGAGCCGGGGAGGGAAACCCCAAGGGGATAATCCCCTTGAGGCTTTCCTCCCCGGACCCCTCCCTTCCTGAACCCTGATCGGGTGAAGGGCGGGTATTTTTTGTGAACAAAAGAGGTGACGTGTTTTTTACACGTCGCTTTTTTTATTTATTACTAATCAGGGTTTCGAAAGGGGCTAAGCCCCTTCGCGGGAGGCAGTCCAGAGGGATGGCGGAGTCCTTCCTCTGGCCGCCGGAGACGTGAATTTATACTTTTAACTGCCCGCGCAGGTCGGACCAGGAGGTCAGGTTCAGATCGCGGGCCAGGGCCTCACTGTCTTTGACCAGCTTAAAGGCGGTATCCGGGCGCAGGAAGTTGGCGGTGCCTATTTGCACCGCGGCGGCGCCCACCAGGATGAATTCCAATACGTCTTCGGCAGTGCTGATGCCGCCGATGCCGATAACCGGGATGCGCGCGGCTTGGGCCACTTGCCAGACGCAGCGCAGGGCCACGGGTTTGATGGCCGGGCCGGACAGGCCGCCGATGATGTTGCCCAGACGCGGTCGCCGGGTGCGGATATCCACGGCCATGCCGGTAAGGGTATTGATGCAGGATACGGCCTTGGCCCCGGCCGCTTCCGCCGCCAGGGCTATGGCCACGATGTCGGTGACGTTGGGCGAGAGTTTGACGATGACCGGCTTGCCTTGCGCGGCGTTGACCACGGCGGCTGTGACTTCGGCGGCAGCTTCCGGATCCTGGCCAAAGACCATGCCCCCGCAATTGACGTTGGGGCAGGAAATATTCACTTCAAAACCGGCCACGCCTTGGGCGGGGGCCAGGGCGGCGGTGAGTTCGGCAAACTCCTGACTGCTTTGGGCGTAGAGGTTGACGAACACGGCGGTGTCCTGCCAGGGGAGCCTCGGCAGGCTGTGGTTTAAAAAGTGTTTGGCGCCGGAATTTTGCAAGCCGATGGCGTTGAGCATGCCGCTGGGAGTTTCGGCGATACGGGGCAGGGGGTTGCCGCGCCGCCGCTCCAGGGAGACGCCTTTAACCACCAGGCCGCCTAAGGAGGCCAGATCGCCGAAAGTGGCGAATTCCGCGCCATAGCCGAACGTGCCCGATGCCGTGAGAATGGGGTTTTTAAGTTGCAGCCCGGCCAAATTTACCGTGGCGTCAAAGGAAGAGGGCGAGGTCTCGGACATGGTAGAACTCCGCGTTGCGTAGTGGGTGAAGTTTTTGTTGCGCTTACAAATCATCCAGATTGACCTGATCGGCCCTGAACACCGGACCGTGGATGCAGGCCTGAATGGGCCAGCCTTCAGCCCTCGCGCCGTGGCTGGTGACCACGCAGCCGAGGCACGCTCCCACGCCGCAACCCATGCGGTTTTCCAGGGAGAGTTGGGCGCGGGCTTTATACAGCAGGGCCTTTTCCTGCACAAATTTTAAAAAGGGCAGAGGGCCGCAGGCCAGCACCAGGCCGTCGCGTTTGGCGTAATCGGCTATCAGGCCGTCAATGAGATTCAAAAAGGCCTGTAAATCGGCCGGGCCTTCTTCCAGATGGGCGGAAGTCTTAACCTCGGCCGGGAACTTGGTCATGGGGTAACAGAACAGGGGCTGGCGATGGCCGAATTCCAGACGCAAGTTACGAGGGTTGGGGTGCTCAAGACAGTAGCCCACAAAGGGGGCGATACCCACGCCGCCGGCCAGCATCAGAGTGGGGGCTTGCGGATCTGTTTCAAATCCTTTGCCCAAAGGGCCCCAGAAACCGATCTTATCACCTACGGCTAATTGCGCCAGTTCTTTGGTGCCTCTGCCCACCGCCTGGCAGAACAGGGTCAGGGTATTCTCATTGGCCGCGCAAATGGAAAACGGACGCGCCCACATGGCGTTTTTCCAGGCCGGCGGGCGGATCATGACGAACTGGCCGGGCTGCCAGGCCATATTTTTGGGTTTTTGCAGGTAGAGATTGAAAAACTGCGCTTCTTGCGACCCGTTGGGGTAATAGGATTCAACCGCCAAGACCATGAGATCGTGGCAGGCCGGCGCGGAAGGGACAGGCGGGGAAACCGGGGTAGTGCTCATAATATTTTCCGAAAACTGATTTTTTATTGCAAGGTAGATTTTAAGGCCAAGCATGCGCTTTGGCAATAGTGAGGAAAATCAAGGGTAATTGATTATTAATCCAATACCGGCGCATTTTCCGTGGCCGCGTTCAATTGTCGGGCAAAGCGTTCCGCTTCGCTGTAAATGCAGCCGCAATAATTCTGGCGGTAAATGCCCCAGTCTTTGGACAAATCAATGCCGTGCTGCCAGGTGGGGCGCAAATCGCGGTAGTAAAATTCCACGCGGCTGTCTTTTTCCACCGCTTTGGCGGCTTCGATGATTTCTTCATGCCGCTGCCGCTTTGAGTAAAGCAGCGAGGAGCTGAAATGTGTGAAGCCGTGCGTTTTGGCGGTTTGAGCCACGCGGGCGAGGCGCAGGCGGTAGCAGTGGCGGCAACGGTCTTCTTCCTGTCCGTGCACGGCATGCAGAAAAAGGCGGGGATCATATTCCGGGGCGCAAAAGCGTAAAGGGATGCCCGAGCGTTCGGCCACCTGCGCCGCGCCTTCCCGCCGCTTCAAGTATTCTTGTAAAGGGTGGATGTTGGGATTGTAGAAAAGCCCGACGGGCTTAAGACCATCGGCCTGCACGGCCGCAATGGTGGTGATGGCGCAAGGCCCGCAGCACACGTGCAAAAGAAGTTCAGGTTGTTGTTCTTTCAAGGGAAAGGTCTCTTTTTTGATCTTGTTCTCAGCCCCGGAAGCCTTTATCGTTCCGTTTACCAACGACCGCAGGCCTAAAAGGTCGGCCCAAACCCGATCTATTGGGGTTAAGGAGAGGGAGGGGGCCCGGGAGGGGGGACCGCCAGGGGCTCAGCTCCTGATGATCCTTCCTCCCCGGTATGCTCATATTAAATCCCGGCCAGGCGGATTTCCAAAACAGCGTCGTACATCTCTTCCAGATTGGAGAGGCTGTCGCGTTTGTGATTGAGCAGGTACAGGGCCAGTTCCGGCTCAACTTCGTAAACCACCGTGCCGCCCTCGGCCTGGCGCAGCTTGCGCGGAATGTCGCGCAGGGCTTGCAGGGCCTGCCACTCCATGTTGCGGCGCAGGCCCGAGCCGTGGCAGTAGGGGCAGTGCTCCATGGTGATGGACAGGGCCGAAGAGCCCAGACGTTGGCGGACAATTTCCAGAAGCCCGAAGGAGCTGATGCGGCTCAGATCGTGCCGGGCGCGGTCGTTTTTCATGGCCGCGCGGATAACTTTTTCCACATCGCGCCAGTGGTTGCGGTCATGCATTTCAATAAAATCAATCACAATTTGGCCGCCGATGTCGCGCAGGCGGATTTGCCGGGCAATGGCCTCCGCCGCTTCCATATTGGTGCGCAGGGCCATGGCCTCAAAATTATTTTTGCCGGCGCTTTTGCCCGAGTTGATGTCAATGGCCATGAGCGCTTCGGTCTGGTCGAATACGAGACGTCCGCCCGAGGGCAGGGTCACTTCCCGTGAATACAGCTCATTTATTTGCCCGAGCAGATTGAAGTGCTCCCACAGGGGCTTTTTGGGATCATTGTAAATGTTGAGCAAATTTTTATTGGTGCAGCGCCGGGGGAAAATCAGAGGAATGGTTTCGCTGATTTGCGTGGCCGTGGCTTCATCATCCACCCAGATTTCGCATATGTCGTCGGTCAGATAATCGCGTACGGCGCGAGGGGCAAGTCCCGGCTCCTGGTAAATGAGGCAGGGGCCGGGTTCGGAAGCGCCGCGGGTGCGCACTTCTTTCCACAGGCGCTTTAAGAACTGCAGGTCTTTTTGCAGCATGGTCTTGTTGGCGCTTAGGCTTACCGTGCGGACAATCAGCCCCAAGCCGGGCCCGGCGGAAAGCCCCTGAATTTGCTCGCGCAGGCGATCGCGCTCTTCGGCGTCTTCTACCTTGCGCGAAACGCCAAGTTGTTCGCGGCCGGGCGTAAGCACCAGAAAACGGCCGGGCAAGGACAGATATGTAGACAGAAATGCGCCTTTGTTGCCGGTGGGTTCTTTGACCACCTGCACCAGCACTTCCTGGCCGGCCTGCAAAACTTTCTGCATCAGCGGATATTTACGGCCCTTGGCGGCATCGTGATGTTGCAAGTAATATTCGGGATGGACTTCGTCGATCTGCAAAAATCCGTTTTTATCGGCGCCGTAATTGACGAAAGCGGCTTGCAGGTTGGCGTCGATATTGTTGATGACTCCTTTGTAAATATTGCCTCTGGTTTTGGCCTGGTGCAGCATCTCCACATAATATTCCTGAAGAATGCCGTTTTCGGTAACGGCCACTTCCACTTGTTCCCCGGGCAGCACGGAAATGAACATGGCCTGCTTTTTGCCCGGACCGGCTTTGGTCGCGCTTTTGGCCGCTGGTTTTTTAGGTGTGGCTTTAGCAGCGGCTTTTGGAGCGGGCTGATCCTGAATGTCGTCGATGTTTTGTTCCGCAGCGGCCGATTCGGCCGCGTCCAGAGCGGCTGCGGACGTGGTTTCGGATTCGGGCGGGCAAGCGGGTGCGGCAGCCTCGGATTTAGTTGCGGAAGAGCGGCGTTTGCCGCCCCGGCTGCCCCGGCGCGATGCCGGCTTGGGTGCGGGTTCTGAAGAAGTTTGCGGTTCTAGCGTATTTTCTTGCTCATTAGCAGTCATGGGTACCTCAAAAAATAAATTTTAAAAATATGGTCAGGTTCCCGCTCAAGGGAACTGAATTTTTTATAATTGGTCCGGACAGCGTCCCCTGTCCGCGGCGCAAAGTATATTGCCGCGAGGCCGGCTTGTAAAGTCGCGCTGAGATTAACGCCGGCAAGCGGATAATGGATATTTTCAGTTGACGAACATCCGCCAGGATAGCTTTTTTTTATTTTGTACACTAAACTTTATGCATGGATGCGGGAAAAAAATCAATACCAGATCAGCTTGAAGCCCAGGGAGGTCCGGATCGGCCCAAAGCAGCCTTTGACCCGCGCATTACAAATCTTTTCAGGCACTGCGACCTTAGCGATCCTCTGTTTAAAAATATGCACCAACTGGCCCAAACTTGGCCTGGCCGGGAGTGGGCTTGGAGGGCCGATTCTTCTGCAAGCGCGGACTCGGGCCTGTCCGCGGCGGAGTTGAAAAGCCGCCTTGCTGATCTGCCGCGTCTGGATGTCGCCCTTCTTTTGCATGATGATCCGCAGTTGCCGCCCATGCCCCAGGTGCTTGAGGAGCTGCGGAAAATCACGGCGGACGAGCGCGTGTCCGTGGAGGCCATCGGTGAAGTTATCCTTAAGGATTCCGGATTGTCCGCTTTTTTGCTGCGCCTGGTCAACAGTCCCTTTTACGGCTTTTCTTCCAAGGTGGATACTGTGAGCCGGGCGGTGGGGCTCATCGGCATAAAACCGCTGTACAGCCTGGCTCTAGGGTTTGTCTTTTCCGAAATTATCGCCCGGGCGCCCAAAAATATGCCCGGATTGGACGGCTTGTGGCGGCACAGCGTTGCGGTCGGCATTGCCGCGCAAACTATTTGGGAAATTCAGGAAAGCCCGGCCGACAGCGAGCGCCTGTTCGTGGCCGGGTTATTACACGACGTGGGCAAGCTGGTGCTTATGTGCACAGGCGGAGAATACGCGCGTATTTTATACGGCCAAGCGGAAGAAGGCGCGATTATCTACGATTTGGAAGAAAAAATTCTGGGCTTCAGCCATGCCAAAGTGGGTGGGCTTTTGCTGAAGAAATGGAGCATGCCGGCGCCTTTGATCACCGCTGTGCACTGGCATCACAACCCTTACCATGCCGCTCATTATAAAGAACCGGCGGTAATCCATCTGGCGGATATGCTGGCCAACGGCCTGGGGCTGGGCGCCCGTTCGGGCAGCCCCGTGCCTGCTCTCGGCCGCTACAGCGCCGCCCCGTACCAGCTTGAAGCCGAAACTTTGGACCGGGTCGCCGCGGTTCTGTTCGAACGTCTGGAAGATATCCATGCCATGTTCAAGCCTTGAGCCCGCCGGCACGATTTCGCTGGGCGCGGGCGACAAAGCCGTTGCCGTCCGCCTGGAAAACGACGGATATAAAACCGTCCGCCTGAAGGTCAAGCCTGATGGAACCGTGCTGGTGCGCGCCCCGCGCGGCCTTGCGCAAAAGACTCTGGAGGCCTGGCTGGTCGGGCATATGGCCTGGATTTTGGCGCAACAGGATTATTTTCGGCGCCTGCGTCTGGAACGCCCGGTTCCTGGGTATAATGCGGGTGATATTCAGCGCTTTCTGGGGCGGGACTACGCTTTGCATGTTGCGCCTCATGTGCGCGGCGGCGTGTTTTTTGCTGAAACCGGCTTTCATGTGCAAACCAGGGGCGCGGTCAGCGAGGCTAAAGTCCGGACTTTGCTGGAACGGTGGTTTCAGGATCGGGCCGCTGCCATTTTTGCCGAACGGTTGGCCGCATGGCTTCCCGAGGTAACCCGGGCCGGTTTGCTTTCGGGAGGGGCGCCGCCGCTGAAAGTGCGGGCCATGCGCAGCCGCTTCGGGTCATGCAGCCGCGGAGGGGTGATAACCCTGAACCGGCATCTGGCGGCCATGCCCCTCAGCTGCATTGATTATGTGCTGGTCCACGAGTTGTGCCATTTGCGGCATTTCGCCCATGACCGGCCGTTTTATCGGCTGTTGCAAATGCTCATGCCCGATTGGCGCGCGCGCAAAGCCTTGCTTAAGGAATATTGGCTCACGCAATTTTGATTTTTATGGCACGCGCCGGAAGTAAAAAGCCCGCTTCTCTTTCTGAAGAAAAGCGGGCTTTTTTGTGTAGGCAAAGAAAAGGTTAGTTGAGGGCCGCTTCCCAGTTGCTGGTTCCTTGGGGGGCCAGGGCCGCGTCCAGGTTGGGGTTGGGTATGCCCATGGCGGCATAAAGCACGGACAGGGCGATAAGGTAATCGGCCTGGGCCTGGGTGAGGGAGGCTTCAGCCATACTCAGCTTGGCCTGGGCGTCCAGAAGATCGGTGTTCGTGCCCACCAGAGCCTCATAGCGGGCCAGGG
>CBDTYX010000034.1:0-12160 GCA_965364745.1 uncultured Desulfovibrionaceae bacterium
TATCTTCTTTGGCGCTGGAGGCGATGCGATTTCCCGACGCATCTATGACCACCATGTAAATCACGCCTGCCTGTTTGGCGGTTTCCTCCACCATGGCTTGTACGTTCTGCGCCCCGGGCCGCATGCCCATGTTGGCGCGGGTTCCGGCTTCCACCGCCCAAATGAGCGCATCGGCCCGGTCCATGAGATTCTGCGACATATAGGCCTTTTCCCGCTGGGCGTTGCGCACGGCCAGCACGGTTATCGCCAGGGCCAAAATCAGGGCAATGCCGATAAGCATCCAGGGCGAATATCGGGCCGCGAAATTCCTGCGCAAGCTTGGGAGAGATTGAAAAATTGCCATACAGGTTCCTCGTAATTGATCTGTCCCCATAACGTATACTTTCTACTCGCGATGTCCAGAGGTGGCGAGTAAGTTCTACTCGCCTGCTAGGGCATTTCACACACTGGATGAAAAATAAAATTATTAATTTCAAATGATTGTCTTAAAATAAAAAATTGGCACGCTTCTGGCTATATCTATGGCGAACAGGCCGCAAGGCATGAGAGAAGGAGAAAATTATGAGAGCGTTACTTGTAATCGGCATACTGGGTGTGGCTCTGCTGGCCGTTGCTTGCTCCCCGCATCGAGGCGGGTATCATGGCGGTCAGCGTGGCGGGTATTGCGGGTACTGGAACGGCCAGTCATATGGGCCGTACCCGGCGCAGTATAACGGGCCGGTGTATGGGGATGCGACCACATACACCGAGACGGGTAATTAGGAGCGTACCATGTGGAGTTGCATGTCCAACTTCGGGGGTCACCCTTGGGGTTTCGGAACCATCATTTTCCTGATCATACTCGGATTGCTGGCCTATGCCGTCATCCGGGCCGTGAGCGGACGCAAGGAGACCCGGAACCACTTCAACGACAGGAACGACTCTCTGGAAATATTGAAAATCAGGCTGGCCCGTGGAGAAATCGACGTTGAAGAGTTTGAACGGCTGAAAAGCTATCTCCAGGCCCAATTATAGTCAAAAACACAATAACCAAACTATTCAGGAGAATTGATATGAAAAAGGCTCGTATGTTACTTATGGCTCTGGCTCTTTGTGCGGTCGGCGTATTTGGAGCAACCGGCATGGCCAGCGCACAGCCCGGCATGCACGGCGGCGGGCATGGCTACTATTCCAACATGACCCCGGAAGCCCAGGCTTCCATGCAAAAGCACTGGAACACGGTGGCTCCGCTCAGACAGCAGCTGTTCGCCAAACAGGCCGAACTTGACGCCAAGATCGCTTCCGGCGCGAGTGATTCTGAAATCAAATCCATCACCCAAGAAGTCAACAGTCTGAGCGCCAAACTGAATGAAGCCCAGGTGCAGATGCGCCAGGAAATGGCCAAGCAGGGCATGCCTTACGGCGGTCACATGGGCGGCGGCGGTTACGGCCACCGTGGCGGCATGGGCTACGGTCATGGCATGGGTTGCTGCGGTTGGTAATCTCACTAAGATAATAAGCAGGGCGGGGGTGGAATGGGGAACCTACCCCGGCCTTACTGCTCCAAGAAATCTTTGTGCGTTTCCCCTTGAGGGTGTGAATATGTGAATAATCCTTTTATCCTTAGCTTGCGACATGGGTTAGGGCTACCTCACCGTGTATAGTCAGCGACGGAGCGGGACAATCAGAGGCTGCGCAAAGGCATTCGATGTCTTCGTGCAGCCTATTTTTTTGAAAAAATAGGCTGAATTATATAATTTCGCCACTGCACCGCCAATTTTCTCCATGCTACACGATATCGAATTGGCTATTTCAGCCATTTTTCAACCATTAATCATGGAGAAATTACAATGTACAAATTAACAAAACAGCAACAAAAGATTGTAGAACTGATGTTGGCGGGCAACGATCCTAAAAGCAATAGCAGAACAATTATGTATTGATCGTAAAATTGTATATTTGCACCTTGCAAATATAAGAAAGTCAATAGGGGCGCACAGCAGTATAGAAATGCTACATTTACTTGTTGACGAACCCGGAACTAGCCAAAATCCGCTCAAGCTGACGCCTCGCGGAGCAGAGGTTTTCAAACTCATTCTTAAAGGAGTGAGTGATAAGAAAATCGGGGTAACTCTTGGTATGAGTTACAGCGGTGTGCGGAGGCACAAAGAAAAAATGCTGCTTGTTAATGGCTGCAACACCATGCTGGAACTTGTCGCCAAATATCACGAACCATGCGTAAGGACAGAGGAAGATGAGCCTCTAGGCGCATGACGGAAAGACAGTGAGGGGGTTATGAATACAGAGGACCGCTCAATTATTGTTGCCACTCCCCAAGAACTGCGCCACCTCTTACGTGATGTTGTCCGGGCAGAACTTGCTGCCGTGTCTCCCGTCAAGGAAATCAAAGATGTGATGAATGAAAAGCAAGCGGCTGAATATATTGGCCAAAAACCGGGAACGCTTCGTCAGTGGCGCACGAACGCAAAAGGGCCTGCCTATCATAAGAAAGGCAGGCGCGTATTTTACAAGAAAAAAGACCTTGATGCCTGGATGGCCGCTGGCCGCAGGTTCACTACAGAGACACCTGATGCCCCACTTTAAGAAGTTCTTCTATTTCGCTTGCGGCGCTTTGCTGCGTTTCGGGCATGAGATGCGTGTACCGTCTGGTCATTTCTGTGCTGCAATGTCCGAGCAGTTTTGCGAGCATAATTTCAGTATAGCCTTTTTTGGCGAGGTGGCTTGCAAAAGTATGCCGCAGGCTATGGAAGACAAGCCTGTCTTTATTCTCGGTGACATTATCATTCAATCCAAGCTCGGTAACAACCTCTCTAAAGTCATCATCCACATTCCAGAGAGGCTTATTGGCCGCACTTGGGAAGACAAGGGTGGAACGCATTTGTTGCAGCCATTCCTGGAGGATTTCATTAACCGTTTGTGTCATGGTCACATGCCGACTTTTACGATTTTTGGGTTTTCTTATGAAAAGAGTGCCGTCTTCAAAATTGATGTCGCTAATTTCAAGTTTTGCGATATCCGAAAATCTGAGGCCGCACTGCACCGCGACAACAGCCATGACCCAGGCGCGGTAGTTTCTGGCTTTGAGCGCAGTAAAAACTTTTTCGACATCCTCCTCGCTGAAATACCGAGTTCTGGCGTTATCAACTTCCGGCATCTCGTAATCGTCAAAAGGACTTGGGCCTCTCCACATTTTCCATTTCAACGCCTTATTCATAATACGGCGGATCATGCCAAGGATGGTTTTGACTGTCTGTGGCGCGAATCCTGCCGAGAGTTTTTCG
This sequence comes from uncultured Desulfovibrionaceae bacterium, assembly GCA_965364745.1. Taxonomy (GTDB): domain Bacteria; phylum Desulfobacterota; class Desulfovibrionia; order Desulfovibrionales; family Desulfovibrionaceae; genus JAVBRZ01. Next base: position 3,282 of record CBDTYX010000034.1, read on the forward strand.
GCTTCCAATTTTTCGAGGTCGGCAACAGTGATTTTGTTCAGTGGTCGATTGTGCAGAACGCTTTCGGCCAAATGATTTTTATAGTAGCAGATGTCGGTATATGCGCTGGCTTTTTGCTTTGTTTCCAGCCAGTCATTTTTGTATTTTTCCCATGCCTCACCGAGAGTAGGAACATCTTGGGGGCTTCCGCTAGGAACAAGCCCCTCGTAAACCTCTTTTCGCAATTTTTCCAAAAGGGCATTGCGGACCTGGTTTGCATACTGAAGCGTAATTCCCTGGCTTCGGCTGCCGACCGTTTTCCGGATGCGTTTGCCCGTGTAGGGATCTTTATGGTCTATGATGTAAGCGACATCGGGCTTACCCTCATACGTTTTACTACCCGACTGCCGCTGATACACGCCAGGGTATCTTGTGGCCTTCATTGCGCCCTGTTTCTTTTCATTGGAGTCCTTGTCAGACTTGGTTTTTGCAGCCATTTTTACCTCCACTTTTTAGTGACATATTTGCGACATGACCCCTTAAAAAGTGACGAATTTGTGACTTTCAGGCGTGATGTCGATGGATGGTACAACGTGCATAAAAGCCTTGGGAATCAAAGCAAATATACAAGGATGCACAATCCGTATACAAGTGGCGATATTATATATGTTGGCTTCCCAAGCTGAAAGTCGCGGGTTCGAGTCCCGTTTCCCGCTCCAGATTTCAAAACAGCCGAGTCCGGCGCAGTCTGAAAATCCTTTCCTGGCAAGGGAAAAACGGAAACAGATTGTCCGGGCTCGGCTCAAAAAATCCATAGACAGCCCACTTCTTTGGGGGTACTTCTGGGGGTATATAACCCCTTGCCAGGAGTCTATACCCCCATGCCCCTCACAGATACCGCAGTACGCGGCGCAAAGCCCGCAGACAAGCCGCAAAAGCTCTTTGACGGCAACGGCCTCTTTCTCTATGTCGCGCCAAGCGGCACCAAAAGCTGGCGCTTGAAGTACCGATTTTAAGGCTGCGAAAAACTTCTTACCCTCGGCACATACCCCCAACTATCCCTGAAAGAAGCGCGAGAAGCCTGTGCTGCCGCCAAGAAACAGCTTGGCGGGGGTATCGACCCGTCCTTGCAGAAAAAGGTTATCGCCCGCGCGTGGGAAAACACCTTTGAGGCCATAGCGCGTGAATGGCACGAGAACAAAAAATCCGCATGGACGGAGCGCTATGCGGAAGACGTGCTTGAGCGCATCGCCGGCAACATCTTTCCCTATCTCGGCAACCGCCCCATAAATGAAATTACCCCACCGGAGCTATTGAGCGTACTGCGGAAAATCGAGGCGCGTGGAGCCTTTTACCAAGCCAACCGCTTGCGTGAATCCTGCTCTCTGGTCTTCCGCTACGCCATAGCCACAGGCAGAGCCGAGCGCGATACCGCCGCCGATCTGCGCGGAGCGCTCAAAAGCCACGTCACCACCTCACGGGCCGCCATTACCGAGCCGGAGGAAGTAGGCGGCCTGTTACGGGCCATAGACGGCTATACAGGCAACTTTGTCACCAAGTGCGGCTTGCAACTTCTGGCGCTGACATTCCTCCGCCCTGGGGAAGTGCGCTTGGGCGAATGGTCGGAAATCGACCTTGATGAAAAGCTCTGGCGCATCCCGGCGAAACGTATGAAAATGCGTCTCGACCATCTTGTGCCGTTGAGTAGCCAGGTTTGCGCCTTGCTGGAAGAACTGCGCGAACTCACAGGGCGCGGACGCCTGATGTTTCCGGGCTTGCGTTCCTCCGAGCGGGCCATAAGTGACGCGACCTTTATCGCCGCCCTGCGGCGTATGGGCTTTGAAAAAGATGAAATGTGCGCCCACGGCTTCCGCTCAATGGCAAGCACCATCCTCAACGAACAAGGCTACCCTGCTGACGCCATTGAAAAGCAGCTTGCCCACAATCCGCGCAACAAGATACGCGGTATTTACAACCGCGCCGAGTATCTGCCGGAGCGTCGAAAGATGATGCAGGATTGGGCCGATTACTTGAACGAACTGAAAGCAAACAAATCTTGACTTTGTAACGCCACTGGTTACACTGTGGGATAGACATGATAAAGAGCTTTGACCACAAAGGCCTGGAAGATTTCTTTTACGACGGCACCACCAAAGGCATACAGCCTAAGCATGCCGCCAAGATGCGCCTCCGGCTCGACCGGCTGGAAAACGCCGTCACAGTGCAGGATATGGACGCCCCCGGCTACGACCTGCACCCGCTCAAGGGCGATCTGAAAGGGCATTGGGCGGTCAAAGTCTCGGGCAACTGGCGTCTGACCTTCCGCTTTGAAAACGGCAACGCCTACGTTGTGAATTATCAGGATTATCACTAGGAGATCGTCATGAGTCGTAAAATGACCCGCAAGCCGACCCATCCCGGCGAAATCATAAAGGTGGAATATATGGAAGCGTTGCGCCTCACCGTGACCGCCCTGGCCGACCGTCTGGGGGTATCGCGCAAGACGCTTTCCACCATCGTCAACGAGCGCGCCGCCGTCACGCCTGACATGGCCCTGCGTTTGTCCCGCGCTTTCAAAACCAGTCCGGAACTCTGGCTGAATATGCAAAAGAGCTACGACCTCTGGACGGCGGAACACGAGGATACCGGCTGGGCGGAAGTTATGCCGATACCGGGTCTGAACGCCGCCGCCGGGGAGCAGGCGCGCGGATAGCCAATAGTCCGCAGACAGTCTTGCGAGGCTGAACCGCTTTGTCTTTTCGCCTTTCCCGGTCAAGCTGGAAGCTTGCCCACGTTTTACGAAGTAAAGCATAGTGGGCTATACTTTTGCTCCCCACAAAGATTCAGAGCAGACTGTCAACGGCCCGACTTGCGATTCAGGACGCGATATGCCCATCTTCACCAAAGGGTGACGTATCTATTGCACGTTTATGCAAATACCACCCAATCCTGACGCGTCATTTAAGATAGTAACGCCTGTGGGCGATAGGCGTCAGTCGGTTAATAGTTTGCAATGAAGAGAGAGGGCAGGACAGGTGAGGTAGCGCTACCTCCCGTCCTGCCCTGCGGGGCTGCTTATTCGCCTTTCGGCTCAACGCTAATTAACAGATTCAACCTTGTCGTAAACATTCTTCATCCGAAGCACCAGAGCGGACACTTGTTCAAGCAAGCATCCCAGACTAGCAATGACATAGCCTTTTACACGCACGTCATGGTGCGTGTTTTTCATTACCTTGACCAGACCGACCAGAAGCATGTGCGTTTCCGCCAGAAGCCCGCGAAAGTCCTCCGCCCGGTATCGCCTCAATAGTTCGCGCTCATGCTGCATCGTTCCCGGTGAAAGATAGTAGCAACGGGTTTCACCGGTTTCGGTGGGACGTGGAGCACCGTCCCTGCCTTGCTCTGCTGATTCGTACATGGCTAGCAAGTCTTGAGCGGCTTCATGGAATCTTTCGATTCGCCTTGCCAGTTCTGGATTACTTTGGGGATTGGGCGGTGACGGTTGGGGCTGCGGTGCAGCGCTCGATGAACGATGGGACATAAGGCACCTCACGGGGTTTTACGTTGGCGTTGCCTTACGACGAGCAACGCCGGGTGTTCGTAACCGCCCGTGAGCGGCTTGTGGCTTTTAGCCTTTCGGCCTGGACATAACCACAACACCCGGCAATAGGTAGCCAGTAGCGCCAACCAAAGGGCGCAAAAAAGCCATACTGTCGGGATGGTAACCGTCACGGGAAGGTGTTACGACACACCTAAAAGGAAGAAAAACATATTTTGAATGAGCGGTCAATGCTCACCTCAAATTGGGACGCTAGACATGCCAATGCAAATAGAAAAAGCAAAGTTTCAAGAATGGGCTAAAGAGCTAAACTCTGTCTTGGATGTGGCTCGTGCTAATATTGGTAAAAACAGATTTGAATTATTGCAGTTACTTAGTAAGGATGATGTATTATGGAGCATGATTTGGTCAAGCAATGATCAAGATAATTTTTACTTGACCAGATCCGGGTATCGTTTGTTGGAAAAAATAGTAACACGGTATCTGGAGTATTTTTCACTATCTCAGGTCAGTATCCAAAAATTAATGGATATTTTTATAAAAGAAATCAGTGCGATATTTAAAGCAAAGCCTAAAAAACAATGGTCATATAAAGATATAAGTTCCAGCCTAGAGAATATAAAAATATTTGCCACTCAACAGCTTGTCGAGACAACACACTATAAAGTATGTATGTTTCCAAATGATAACTCACTAGATGAATTTTTAATCGGTCCTGTAAAATTTGTTAAGCCGGATAAATTGTGGAAATCTTTGGAAGATAGAATAGGCGAATATGTTAATAATGACAAAAACAGTCGATATATTTCAGATGCAAAAGAGTATTACGAGAAATATGATTGGATTGCTTGTATTACAATTTTTAATTGCAACGAGAATGTTTCTCACAGACATGCAGAAGTATGTATTGATTTAGTTGTCAACTTTATATCTCTATTTTTCAATAATCAGTTCATAGAAATAACTTCAGAAGAATCTCTACTTCATAAAAAAGAATATGATATTTACATAGATCATACTGGAAAATTGAACGTAAACTATAATCTTAAATTTTCAAGAGATAGGTCTGGTGACATCAATTGGGTTAATCGCATATATGAAGAACCTTATGCGACAATTCTTAATTACCTTGGGGATTTTATTTTACACCTCGCTAATTTTTCAAATTCATCAATTCTTACAAAAAAATTTCATGCGGCTTTTAATTTATACAGAGAGGGTGTTAGGGAGAATAGTAAATCTTCTGCAATTATTAAATTTGCAACTGCGTTAGAATATATGGTTCAGTATGGAGAAAAAGGTAAGCGTATTGAAAATATTAAATGCAATCAGTGCAATAATGAAATTGAATATGAAATCAACGACCTTGTAAGCCAAATGTTCTATGATAGGGTACAATATTTTTATGAAGGAAAAATTGATAATAAATCTAGTATACGTCAAGACATAAAAAAGCTTTATGACATTCGTTCAGGGATTGTGCATGGCTCAATCTTTCAAGAGGATGAATTAATTTACTCCTTTTACCCAAAAGCATTGGAAATTTTGAACGTGTGTCTTGTTCACTTTTTGACGTGGGTCGGCAAAACTGGATTTGACTATGAAGTAACAAATGAACAAGTAATTGCTTTCCTATCAAAAATTAACAGCCAGCCTGCTCCGTAGTATCCAAAGAGGCCCTCATGGTTCCAACGAAATCGATACATATATGGGGGTATTTATGGGGGTATAAAATAAAAAGAAGCATGATTTATTAAAATATTCCAATACAATGTTATCGATTTGTTAATCCCGTTTCCCGCTCCAATAAAGTTAAGGGCCTGCGGAAAAATCATCCGCAGGCCCTTTTTTATTGCGATCCTATGTGCTGACCGTCGGCGCAAATATTTTAGTAAGCCTTTTTTTACCCCTGCCCCTCGCGCAGGCGCAAAACTTCAGTTTCCAGGGCGGCGTTGCTCTCCCGCAGGCTTTTCAGCTGCGCGTCATGCTCGCGGATTTTTTTGCCGCAATAGCCCACGGCCACCATAAATATCCATATGGGCACGAGCAGCACGGCCGCGCCCATGCCGATAACGCAGAGAATGAGCAGGATCATGCCCATGAAGATCAGGCACAGGTAGTCGGCATAGGGATACCAGAAGGCCTTGAAGACCAGTTTTTCACCGGCTTGCTGCTTGGCGCGGCGAAAGCGCAGGTGGGTGAAGCTGATCATGGCCCAGTTGATGACCAGGGAGGCTACGACCATGCTCATGAGCAGGCCCAGAGCTTCTTTGGGCATGAGGTAATTTAGCCCTACGCAAAACAGGGTGGCCGCGGCTGAAACGCCAAGGGCCGCCACCGGCACGCCGCGCGCGTTGACCCGGGCGAACACGCGTGGAGCGTTACCCTGCAGGGCCAGGCCGTAAAGCATCCGGCTGTTGCAATACACGCCGCTGTTGTAAACCGACAGGGCCGCGGTGAGAATGACCAGGTTGAGCACATGGGCGGCGGCCGGGATGCCGATATTGGTAAAGATCTGCACAAAGGGGCTGGCGGCCATGGCTTCGGCCCAGGGCGCGTCGGGCGGCAGATTGCCGAGCTGATTCCAGGGGTACAGGGAGAGCAGCACCACCAGAGCGCCCACATAGAAGATGAGAATGCGGTAGATGACCTGGTTGACCGCTTTGGGAATGGTTCTTTGCGGATCGGCGGTTTCCGCAGCGGCAATGCCCACCAGCTCAAGGCCGCCGAAGGAAAACATGACCACGGCCAGGGAAATGAACACCCCGTAGCCGCCTTCGGCGAAAAATCCGCCGTGCTTCCACAGGTTGCTCAGACTGGATGCCGAATCCGGCGGCGCGCCGAACAGCACATAGCTGCCGAGCACGATCATGCCGATAATGGCCGCCACCTTGATGGAGGCAAACCAGAACTCCAGCTCGCCAAAAACTTTGACCGCCGCCAGATTGATCACGTTGATCAGGATGAAGAACACGGCGATGGTTTGCCAGTTTTCAACGGCCGGAAACCAAAACTTCACATATACGCCCACAGCCGTGAGCTCGGACATGCCTACCAGCACATAGAGCATCCAGTAGTTCCAGCCGGAGAGCATGCCGGGAAAGTCGCCCCAGTACTTGTGGGCCAGGTTGCTGAACGAGCCGGCAATGGGCTCCTGGGCCATCATTTCGCCCAACTGGCGCATGATCAAAAAAGCGATGAAGCCGCCCAGGGCGTAGCTTAAGATAACGGCCGGGCCGGCCATTTCAATGGTGCTGGCCGAACCCAGAAACAGGCCGGTGCCGATGGCCCCGCCCAGAGCGATGAGCTGCACGTGGCGGTTTTTCAAACCGCGTTGCAGCGTGTGTTCATTCTGAGACATAAAATTTCCTTAATAAATTACAACTCATAACATGACGCTGCTTTTGTCTTGCAGCCGTTTTAGAGTTTAGTATTTTTAGATAACCATAATTTTGCCCGAGAGAAGCATCAACTTAAATAAGGCTGTGAAGATTAAAAGAAGAAACCGCCTCTGGGGGCGGTTTCAGTTCAGCGGCATCAAAAATATTCGGTTAGCGACCTATTTTTCAGCTTCAGGTATTAAGCAGTTTACTCAAGGCCTATCCGCGAAAGCGTTTGGACAGGTCTTCGCCTTCCACGCGTTTGCCGGTGGCGAGATCAAAGGCGCGGCAGCCGTTGGCGCTGACTTCATCAATGAGCAGAAGTTCGCCGGTTTCCGCGTCTTTGCCCCATTCAATTTTAATGTCCCAGAGGTCGAGGTCTTTTTCCAGGAACAGGCCGTGGATGAGCAGCATGGCCTTTTTGTTCAGGGCCAGCAGGTCGTCGAGCTCGGTCTTGTTCATCAGCTCCAGGGCCAGAATGGCGCTGGGCACGATCATGGGGTCGTCGCCGGCGTCGTCCTTGATGGTGATTTCCATGATCGGGCTTACGAACTTCATGCCGTTGACCACGCCGGGCAGATTTTTATAGCGGCGCACGAAGCTGCCCGTGCCCACCCAGCGGCAGACCCATTCAAGGCCGGGCCCGAAAACTTTGGCCTTGCGCACGATCATGGACAGGTTGTCCAGGTCGTAAGAAACCATGTGCGTGGGAATGCCGTTTTCAGCGAGGTATTCAAACACGGCTGAGGTCATGGCTAGGCAGGCGCGGCCCTGGCCCGGAGCGGTTACGTCGGCGCGGTTGTTGCCGCCGGGGTCAATCTGGCCCTGATCGTTCATGGTCACGCGGTCGGTGAATTTGAGCTCCAGGGTGTGTTCGCCGTGCGCGTATACGTCTTTAGTCTTGCCTTTTTGCAGTAAAGCCATTGCAGTTTCGCCCTTTAGTTTTTAAGGTTAGATTATAAGCCGAGCAATATAGTCGTTGCGCCCAAGGCGACGCCCGGACGCGGCGGCATGTGAATTCAATTTTCAATAGTTCTTTTCAGCCGTTTTGGCAAATGCGGACAAGGCCGGCTTGGTCTCGCCCGCCGCCGAGTTTTAAGCGAGAGGGATGCGCATATGGCTCACCACCACAATAATTCCGCCTATGGGCGCCTCGCTGAGCGCTTGAATCGCTTTCCGCAAGGCGCGCCCGTGGCCCCGGTTTTGTTTTCTATTTTGAAAATGCTGTTTTCCGAAGAAGAGGCCGGGCTGGTGGCGCAATTGCCTATCAAGCCGTTCAGGGCCGAGGATGCGGCCAAATGTTGGGGGCGTTCCGAGGCCGATAGCCGCAAAATTTTGGAAACTTTGGCCGAGCGGGCAGTGTTGCTGGACTTGGAACAGAACAGTGAGCAGGTGTATTGCCTGCCCCCGCCCATGGCCGGTTTTTTCGAGTTCGCCTTTATGCGGGTGCGTAATGATCTTGATCAGAAAGCCTTGGCCGAGCTCTTGGAGCAGTATATTCACGTTGAAGAGGATTTCATGCGCGATTTGTTTGTGCGGGGCGATACAGGCCTTGGGCGCGTGTTTGTGCGGGAGGAGGCCTTGGATGAGGCATCTCGCTTGGATATTTTGGATTACGAACGGGCAAGCCACATTATTGAAAGCGCCAAGGCCATGGGCGTGAGCATGTGCTACTGCCGCCACAAAAAAGAACACCTGGGCACGGCCTGCGCTGCGCCCATGGACATTTGCATGACTTTCAACACCGCGGCCGCGTCGTTGATCAAGCACGGCCATGCCCGGGCTGTGGACAAAGCTGAGGGTCTTGATTTGCTGCAACAGGCCTGCGAGTCCGGCCTCGTGCAGTTCGGCGAAAACAACCGGGAAGGAGTCAATTTTATCTGCAACTGCTGCGGCTGCTGCTGCGAGGCCCTGGCCGCCGTAAAGCGCTTCGGCATTGTCCAGACCATGCATTCCAATTT